>NZ_JBICMC010000053.1:0-43542 GCF_043106005.1 Pseudomonas sp. GLN_2
GAAGGGCCGCAGAGCGGCCCCAATGACATTCAAAGCATCGGTGAAACGCTAGGCTCCTGCTTGGGCCACGCATCCAGCACGGCCTTGATCAGCGTCGCCAGCGGGATGGCGAAGAATATCCCCCAGAACCCCCATAGCCCGCCAAACAGCAGCACCGCGCAGATAATCGCCACCGGGTGCAGGCTCACCGCCTCGGAGAACAGCAGCGGTACCAGCACGTTGCCATCCAGCGCCTGGATGATCGCGTACACCGTCATCAGGTAGATGAACTGGTCGCCCCAGCCCCACTGGAACAGCGCAATCAGGGTCACCGGCACGGTCACGACCACCGCGCCCACGTAAGGCACCACCACCGACAGCCCCACCAGCAACGCCAATAGCGCTGCGTAATTGAGCCCCAGGCTGATGAAGGCAATGTAAGTGGCAATGCCGCAGATCAGAATCTCGATACCCTTGCCGCGGATGTAGTTGGCGATCTGCCGGTTCATCTCGCTGCCCACCCGGTTCAGCAAGGTGCGCTGGCGCGGCAGGTAGCCGCTGACCCAGCGGCCAATGAGTTCGCGATCCTTCAGGAAGAAGAACACCAGAATCGGCACCAGCACCAGATAGATCATGGCATTGACCAGCAGTGGCAGGCTGGACAACGAGAAGGTCAGCGCCCATTGACCAAACTTGCCAATTTCACCGCGCACCGATTCGATGGCGTGCAATACCTGCTCGTCCGACACCAGGTGCGGATAACGCTCCGGCAGCAGCAACAACAACGACTGCCACTTGCCGAGCATGCCCGGCAGCTCGTTGAACAGCGTGATCAGCTGGTGCCACAGCAGCGGTACCAGCACCAGCATGAACACCGCCAGTGCGCCCATGAACAAGGCGAACACCAGCATCACCGCCAGCCGTGTAGGTACGCGCACGCGCTCCAGGGCGTTGACCAGCCCCTGCATCAGAAACGCCAGCACCATGCCCGCCAGCACCGGCGCGAGCATGCCACCCAGGGTGAGCACGGCGGTAAAAGCCAGGAACAACAGGACCGCCAGCACCACCGCTTCCTCATCGGAGAAGTAGCGCTGCACCCAGTCGCGAAGCACTTTGAACATTGACGATCCTTGGAAAAGACTCAGGCCTTGCGCAGCCAGTAAGTATAGGTACCGGCCTCGGCCGTTTCTTGCAGCAGGGTATGACCGGCCAACTGGGCGAAAGTGCGGAAGTCGCGCTGGGAGCCTGCGTCCGTGGCGATAACCTTGAGCACCGCGCCACTGGCCAGGCGATTGAGCTCCATCTTGGCCTTGAGCAGTGGCAAAGGGCAATTCAGCCCGCTGGCGTCCAGTTCGGCGTCGCAGGTCAGGGTGTTACTCATCGCAGGGTCTCCAAAGGCATCGCCAGGGTGCTTCTTGGCATGGCTGGCTAGGATAGCGCCACTGGTCGCCAACGTGTGAGCCCGCTACAGTAGGTATCTTTGATCCGACGCGAGCTTCATGCATGAATCTACTGCGCCCTACCCTGCTGACGCTGGCCTGCCTGATGGCCCTTCCCGGCCATGCTGACGACCTGCCATCACTGGGTGATGCCAGTTCTGCGATCGTCTCGCCGCAACAGGAGCACCAACTGGGCCGTGCCTGGCTCAGCCTGCTGCGCGGCCAGGTCAATCAGCTCAACGACCCACAGCTCAAGGACTACGTCGAAACCAGCGTGTACAAGCTGGCCGAAACCAGCCAGCTGCAGGACCGGCGCCTGGAGTTCATCCTGATCGACAGCCGCGAGCTGAACGCCTTTGCCGCCCCGGGTGGCATTGTCGGGGTCAACGGCGGGCTGTTCCTCAACGCCCAGACCGAGGGTGAATATGCCTCGGTACTGGCCCACGAACTGGCGCACTTGTCGCAACGCCACTTCGCACGGGGTGTCGAGGCCCAGCAGCGTATGCAGTTGCCGATGATGGCAGCGCTGCTGGCCGGCATCGTGCTGGCCGCAGGTGGCGCCGGCGATGCGGGCATCGGCATGATTGCCGGCACCCAGGCGGCGGCCATTCAGGAGCAACGGCGCTTCTCGCGCCAGAATGAACAGGAAGCCGACCGCATCGGTATCCAGAACCTGGAAAAGGCCGGCTACGATCCGCGCAACATGCCGACCATGTTCGAGCGCCTGGCACGCCAGTATCGCTATGACGCCAAACCGCCGGAGTTCCTGCTGACCCACCCGGTGACCGAATCACGTATTGCCGACACCCGTAACCGCGCCGACCAGGCGCCCAAGGGTGGTATCGAAGACAGCATGCGCTACCAGCTGATCCGCGCCCGGGTGGCACTGACCTACGAAGGCACGCCGGGGCTTGCCGCCAAGCGCTTCCGCGCCCAGCTGGACGAAGACCCAAAACTGGATGCCGCACGTTATGGCCTGGCCTTGGCACAGATCAAGGGCGGGCAATTGAACGAGGCCCGTGAAATGCTCAAGCCGCTGCTGGCCAAGGCGCCCAACGACATCACCTACAACCTGGCGCAGATCGACCTGGACATCACCAACAACCGTCTTGCCGACGCCCAACAGCGCGCCGAACGGATGCAGGGGCTGTACCCGGGCAACTACCCGTTGAAACAGGTGCGTGCCGACCTGCTGGTGAAACAGAACAAGCCGGCTGAGGCCGAGAAGGTGTTGAACGAGCTGGTGAAGAGTCGGCCGGATGACCCGGATGTGTGGTACGACATGGCCGAGGTGCGTGGCTTGTCGGGCAATACCATTGGCTTGCACCGGGCGCGTGCCGAGTACTTCACGCTGGTCGGCGACTTTGATCAGGCAATCCAGCAGCTGGATTACGCCAAGCGCCGGGCGGGTGGGAATTTCCCGCTGGCCTCACAGATTGACCAGCGCCAGCGCGAGATCATGGAGCAACGGCGCATGGTTCAGGAAATGATGGGGCGCTGAGGATTTTGGGGGCGCTTTGCGCCCCAATCGCGACACAAGGCCGCTCCCACAGGGATCGCGCCAGCTTTTAGAAATTGAGCAAGACAGTTACTCCCACATGACCCTGCATACGCCGATCATTGTGGGAGCGGCCTTGTGTCGCGATTGGGCCGCAAAGCGGCCCCGGCAACCTCAAGCGTTACCGGAAAGTTTCAGCCGCGCCGCCTGGGTAAAGTCCAGCATGCGATTAAGCGGCTTGATCGCCTTGGGCACCAGCGCCGGGTCAACGAAAATCTCGTTGGTGCCATTACGCAGGCAATCCAGCACCCGCTCCAGGGTGTTCATCGCCATCCACGGGCAGTGCGCACAGCTGCGGCATGCCGCGCCGTTGCCGGCGGTGGGGGCTTCGACGAATTCCTTGTCCGGGCACAGCTGCTGCATCTTGTAGAAGATGCCGCGGTCGGTGGCGACGATGAAGGTTTTGTTCGGCAGGGTCTGGGCAGCCTTGATCAGCTGACTGGTGGAACCCACCGCGTCGGCCAACTCGATCACCGCTTCCGGCGACTCGGGGTGCACCAGGATCGCAGCATCCGGGTACAGCGCCTTCATGTCAGCCAACTGGCGCGACTTGAACTCTTCGTGAACGATGCAGGCACCGTCCCACAGCAGCATGTCGGCACCGGTCTGCTTCTGGATGTAACGGCCCAGGTGCTGGTCCGGGCCCCAGATGATGGTTTCGCCGTTGTCCATCAGGCTTTCGACAATTTCCAGCGCGCAGCTCGAAGTCACCACCCAATCGGCGCGCGCCTTCACCGCTGCGGACGTGTTGGCGTAGACCACCACGGTGCGCTCAGGGTGCTGGTCGCAGAAGGCCGAGAACTCTTCTACCGGGCAGCCCAGGTCGAGCGAGCAAGTGGCCTCCAGTGTCGGCATTAGCACGCGCTTTTCCGGGGTGAGGATTTTTGCCGTCTCGCCCATGAAGCGCACACCGGCCACGATGACCGTTTCGGCCGGGTGGTTCTTGCCGAAACGGGCCATTTCCAACGAGTCGGACACGCAGCCGCCGGTTTCTTCAGCCAGCGCCTGGATGACCGGGTCGCAGTAGTAATGGGCAACCAGCACGGCATTCTGGGCTTTGAGCTCGGCAGCGATGGCCGCACGGTATTCGGCCTCCTGCTCGGCTGTCAGCGGGTTGGGCTGCTTGGCGTCGAGGTGGGCCTGAACCAAAAGGCGTTCGGAAATCTGGGTCATGATCGCTGGACCTGCAGGCGCGCTTGCGCGTCAAATCGAGTGTATCACCCGGCCCTGGCAGATCGGCTAAGGGTGCCGGACGGCATGCTGACCGCCACGGCCCTCTGCGGGCGCGGATTATTATCGGAGGCCGAAGGCTACAGACAATCCAGCGATTACTAAAGGGGTTTTTGTAGTGCTTGTGCGGGCCCCTTCGCGGGTGAACCCGCTCCTACACTGTGAAATCCTGGTAGGAGCGGGTTCACCCGCGAAGAGGCCGCAACAGGAGAAACCATCACCCCTGCGGCGACAGGGCCCCCAGATGCGTCGCCATGAACATGGCAAATTCTTCCACGGTCATTTTTCGGCCATTGAAATCGACCATGCCATCGGCATAGTGCAGGCTGCTGACCACATCATCGCCCTGCACGGTGGCCATGCCGCTCTGCAGCGCCATCATACCGACCATCTCCCCCGCCTGGCTCGACTGCATGGCAATCGCTTGCGCATCGGTCTGGCCATCCAGCAAGGCCTGCAAGGTCGCCAGGTCACCGATCATCGGCTTGGACAGTGACAGCTTGCCTTTCACCTCCGTGATGATCTGCTTGCTCAGCTGATCCGGCGGCAGGTCGAAGCTGGCCGGCGCGGCGAGGTCCATCGACAGGTTGAAGCGGCTCTCGCCATTGGCGGTCTTGAACGACAGGTTTTCCACCGCCAGCTTGGGCTTGGCGGCCAGCAATTTCTGCAAGTCACCCTGGAAGCGGGCCTTTTCGGCGTCGTCCATCTGGATCTGCGGCACCGGCTGGCCAGCCGCACTGGCGGCCTCGAACTCCGGCAAGTGCGACTGGTACCACTTCGACAAGGCCTGCAGCGCCGGGGCGTTTACCGAAGTCACGCTCACCGCCATCTGCGCCTTGCCTACCGCGCGGCCATCCCAGCTGATGTCGCCGACCTTGTACGCCGCGCGGCCACCTACGGTGTCCGTGCCGTCGAGGGTTTGCAAGGCGTTCTGTTCCAGGCCCTTGATCAACAGCACCTGCTGTTTCGGCCCAAGTGTGACCTTGGCTTCAGCCAACGCCAGATCGACGTTACCGACATAGATGGCATCGTGCGCGGTGGCTGCGAGGTTACCGCCAAACGTCAGCCCTTTTAGCTCGAACGTGGCCGGCGGCTGGTCGTCATGCACACGCTTCATCACCAGCCTGTCGGCCTGGCCGCGGAACTTGGAGGCCTTGCCCTCCTTGTCCCCACTGACTTCGAACTGCATACCCGAGAAGTCGAAGGTGTTGCCATCCGCTTCGTCAAACTTGAGCGGCGCCAGCTGAACCTGGCTGACCACACTGCCGCCGTAACCCAGGCTGGTCTGTGCGCTGATCGGGGCCTTTTCACCCGCAGCGGCGAACCATGGCGCGACGGCTTCATCCTTCTGCAGCGTGCTGTTGCTGACCGCCATTACCGGCATCAGCTTCAGTGCCCTGACCCTCGACCAGGGAAACGGGCCGTGCTCGATCTGGTCGGTCACGCCCACGTCAAAATTGATCACCTCGCCCTGCCCCACGTTGATGTCGCGAGCCTTGAGCCGGTACTGGGCAGTGCTGCTGAAGAGATGCTGCTCCAGCGACACACGCTCGATGCTCATGCTACCACCGGTACTGACCAGGGCCTTTTTGAGTTCGGCGTTGCTGCGTGCAAGGGCGTTGTCCAGCTCTGCCGGCAGCTGCTTGCCGGTGTACCAGGCGCCTGCGGTGGTTGCGACGGCAATGGCGATAGCCAGGCCGGAAAGGATGCCAACTGATTTCTTCATGAATAGAACCGATTGCTGTCCGTAAGGGCTTCGAAGGCGGCCAGAGGCCACGCAGAAATCGAAGAGTACCACCCCCGATTGGGCCGAGTGCTGGCCCAGCTCGAGAAATGCCATTTTTCGGACACATCCGACAGCCAGGTGAAACAAGCAAAGGACTCGTTAATTTTTACGAACACTCAAATTGATCAGAATCGCAAAAAAACGCACAACAACCGAACAAATCCCGTATTTAATCGATAAATATTTCAATTTTGCAACATCTTGTCATGTTTAACTTGACACCCACCTACCCATCGTTTTTTATTTTCACCACTTTGCGCGCCCCACCGCGCCTTCCGCCGCTCCAACATAAAGGTGAACAATATGGAGCCCACCCGCTCGCCCTTGCCGCATGCGCAATACACTGTGCCCGTCGTTTACGCCCAGCAGCAGGAGCCATGCCAGCATGCAGCCTGACCACAGCGCTTCCGGCAACGGCCAACTTCGCAAAACCCTGCGTCTCTGGCACGTGATCATCATCGGCCTGGCCTACCTGACCCCGATGACCGTGTTCGACACCTTCGGCATCGTCAGCGGGATTACTGCCGGCCATGTACCCAGTGCCTACATCCTGGCATTGGCCGGCATCCTGTTCACCGCGGTGAGCTATGGCACCCTGGTAAAACGCTTCCCGCAGTCGGGCTCGGCCTACACCTACACCCAGCGCGCGATCAACCCGCACGTGGGCTTCCTGGTGGGCTGGTCTTCGTTACTGGACTACCTGCTGCTGCCGATGGTCAACGCACTACTGGCCAAGCTGTACCTTTCGGCCATGTTCCCGGAAGTGCCTGAGTGGATGTGGGTGGCCGGCTTCGTCACCCTGATCAGCCTGATCAACATGCGCAGCGTGAACCTGGTGGCCCACTTCAACCTGCTGTTCGTGGGTGTACAGGTGGCGATCATCGCCGTGTTCATCTACCTGTGTGTGCGCGGCCTGGACCAGGGTGAAGGGCTGGGTACCACCTGGAGCCTGATACCGTTCGCCGACAGCCAGACCCAGTTCAGCGCCCTGGCCGCCGGTGCAACCATCCTGTGCTTCTCGTTCCTGGGCTTTGACGCGGTCACCTGCCTGTCCGAGGAAACCCGCGATCCGGCCAAGACCATTCCCCGGGCGATCTTCCTCACCGCACTGATTGGCGGTGTGGTGTTCATCACCGTGTCGTACTTCATTCAGGCCTACTTCCCGACCATGGCCCGCTTCCACGACCAGGAAGCAGCCCTGCCGGAAATTGCCCTGTACGTTGGCGGCAAGCTCTTCCAGTCGATCTTCATCGCCTGCACCGTGATCAACACCATCGCCTCGGGCCTGGCCTCGCAAACCAGCGTGTCACGCCTGCTGTATGTAATGGGCCGCGACAACGTGATCCCGGCCAGCGTCTTCGCCCGCCTGCATTCGCGCTACAAGACGCCAGTGCTGAACATTGCCGTGGTAGGGCTGATTTCACTGTCGGCAATCTTCTTCGACCTGGTCACCGCCACTTCCATCATCAACTTCGGCGCCCTGGTCGCGTTCAGCTTCGTCAACCTGTCGGTGATCAACCACTGCTACCTGCGCGAAGGCAACCGTAAAGGCCTGGCCAACCAGCTGAAGTACCTGGTACTGCCGACCATCGGCTTCTGCATCATCGTCTCGCTGTGGCTGGACCTCAACGCACATTCGCTGATGTTTGGCGGCATCTGGGCTGCGCTCGGGCTGGTCTACCTGGGCTGGCTGACCAAAGCCTTCCGCGCGGCACCGCCCAACTACGTCGCCGAATGACCCACGCTGCCAACAACGCCCGCGCCTGATCGCGGGCGTTGCATTTGTTCGAAAAGGAAAGCCCTCATGCCGCTGCGTCGCCTCTCCATCCAGTGGAAGATCACACTCCTCGCCGGCCTGTGCCTGCTGGCCATTGTCGCCTTGCTGGTAGCCACCTCGCTGACCCAGGCCCATCGCAGCGCCGCCCTGGTCAACCAGGCCAACACTGCCATGCTCGAAGACAGCGCCCGCCAGCGCCTGCAGGCCCACGCCGAAACCCAGGCCTTGCGTATCCAGCGCTACTTCATGGACGCCTACCAGTACGGCAATGGCTTTGCCCGCCTGGTACAGGTGCTGAAGGACCGTGGTGGTAGCGACCTGCGCGCCGAACTGACCCGCCAGGCGCGTGCCAGCCTGGCCGGCAACCCGGATGTGATTGGCCTGTACCTGGTGTTCCAACCCAATGCCCTGGACCAGCAGGACAGCCACTACCTCGGGCAGGACGCCCTGGGCAGCAATGAGAGCGGGCGTTTCTCGCTGTACTGGTCCCAACCAAGCCCCGGCACCCTGGAACTTGAAGCCATGCCGGAAACGATGCTCGGCGACACCAGCATCGGCAGCAACGGCGCGGCGAAGAACCGCTGGCTGACCTGCCCGCAGGACACCGCCAGGACCTGCATGCTCGAACCGTACCTCGACGAGGTCAACGGCCGTCAGGTGCTGATGACCAGCATCGCTCTGCCATTGCTGGAACACGGCAAGGTAGTCGGCGTGGTCGGCCTGGACATCGGCCTGGCCAACCTGCAGCAACTGAGCGTGGACGGCCGCCGCGATCTGTTCGACGGCCAGGGCCAGGTGAGCATCGCCACCGCCGCCGGCCTGCTGGCCGGCAACAGTCGCGACGACAGCGTGCTCGGCAAGCCCATGGACAAGGCGGTAGCCGACGGCCTGCTGCGCGTGGCCCACCCCTTCACGCCAATCCCTGACACCGCCCCGTGGCAGGTAGTGCTGGAACTGCCGGAAAGCGTGCTGCAGGCCCCTGCCGTAGCCCTCAACCAGCGCCTTGATGCCCATAACCAGAACGCCAACCTCACCAGCCTGCTGATAGGCCTTGGCACGGCTATCGCCGGTTTGCTGCTGGTGTGGCTGACCGCTCGCGGCGTTAGCCGGCCCATCCTGGCCGTGGCGGCACGCCTGGAAGACATTGCCAGTGGCGAAGGCGACCTTACCCGTCGCCTGGACTACGCCCGCCAGGATGAACTGGGCCTGCTCACCGGCTGGTTCAACCGCTTCCTCGACAAGTTGCAACCGGTCATTGCCCAGGTCAAAGGGTCGCTGCAGGAGGCCCGCGACACCGCCGACCAATCGGCTGCCATCGCCAGCCAGACCAGCAACGGCATGCAGCAACAGCATCGCGAAATCGAACAGGTGGCCACAGCGGCCAATGAAATGAGCGCCACCGCACTGGATGTCGCCCACAACGCCTCGCAGGCGGCCCAGGCTGCACGCGCTGCGGATCAGGCCAGCCAGGAAGGCTTGCAACTGGTGGACAGCACGCGCCAGGGCATCGACCGCCTGGCCGCAGGCATGAACACTGCCATGGACGAGGCTCGAGCACTGGAAGACCGCAGCGGGCAAATCGGCTCGGTGCTTGAAGTGATCCGCACCATTGCCGAGCAAACCAACCTGCTGGCACTGAATGCCGCCATCGAAGCGGCCCGCGCAGGCGAAGCCGGGCGTGGCTTCGCCGTGGTTGCCGATGAGGTGCGCGGCCTGGCCCAGCGCACGCAGGTTTCGGTAGAGGAAATTCGCCAGGTCATCGAAGGCCTTCAGCAAGGCACCCAGGACGTGGTGGGGGCCATGCATGCAGGCCAACGCCAGGCCCAGGACAGCGCCGCACGCATGGAGCAGGCATTACCGGCACTGCAGCGTATTGGCGAGGCCGTGGCGGTGATCAGCGACATGAACCTGCAGATTGCCTCGGCGGCGGAAGAGCAGAGCGCGGTGGCCGAGGAAGTGAACCGTAACGTGGCCGGCATTCGAGACGTGACAGAATCACTGGCCGGGCAGGCCGATGAATCGGCACGCATCAGTCAGGCCCTGAACCGGCTGGCCAACCAGCAGCAGGCGCTGATGGAGCAGTTTCGCGTTTAGCCTGTCAGGGCCTCTTTGCGGGCACGCCCGCCCCCACAGGGACTGCACAGCCCCTTAGGGTTACGCCGAACCTGTAGGAGCGGGCGTGCCCGCGAAGAGGCCCTGACAGGCACCGCACCATTGTTATTCTTGAGCACAACTTATGCCTAATCCAACCCGATCCACTTTCTTCGACATCACCAGCGAACAAGGGCTATTACGCACCTCGATCGCCGCCACCCTGTTCATCGCCACCATCGGCATCGCCTTCGGCCTTGCCTCCGGCTCGTTCTCCATCGTCTTCGACGGTGTGTACTCGCTGGTCGACGCCAGCATGAGCGGGCTCTCGCTGGTAGTGGTCAAGCTGATCACTTCGCACACCACCAGCGTGCAGATGTCGCGCAAGCTGCGCGAGCGCTTCACCATGGGTTTCTGGCACCTGGAGCCCATGGTACTGGCACTCAACGGCATTCTGCTCGGCGGCGTGGCCATCTACGCGCTGATCAACGCCGTCAGCAGCCTGCTGCAAGGCGGGCGCCACCTGGAGTTCGGCATTGCCATGGTCTACGCGGCGTTGACGGTGATCACCTGCGTGACCATCGCCGTCATCGAGGCCCGCGCCAACCGCAAACTGAAGTCAGACTTCGTGCGCATGGACGTCAAGGGCTGGGTGATGTCGGCCAGCATCACGGCCGCACTGCTGATCGCCTTCTGCTTTGGCTATGCCGTGCAAGGCACTTCGCTGGAATGGGTATCACCCTATATTGACCCGGCGGTGCTGGCGCTGGTGTGCCTGGTGATCGTGCCGTTGCCGATGTCGGTGGTGCGCCAGGCGCTGTCTGAAATCTTCCTGGTCACCCCTGGCGACCTCAAGCTGCACGTAGATGAGGTGGCCAAGGCCTTCGTCGCTCGCCACGGCCTGCAGTCTTACCGCGCCTATGTCGCCAAGGTCGGGCGTTCGCGGGAGATCGAACTGTATTTCATCGTGCCCAAAACCATGGCGGCGAAAACCATCGATGAATGGGATGCCTGGCGCAACGAGATTGGCGACGCGGTAGGCGGAGAAGGGCCGGACCGCTGGCTGACCGTGGTGTTCACTGGCGACCCGGAATGGGCCGAGTAATTGGTGGGCGCTCTGCGCCCTTTTTCCGAAACCCGTAGCGCAAACGAAAAAGCCCGCGACCATTTCTGGTAGCGGGCTTTCACGTACTGCGTATGGTGGGTCGTGTAGGATTCGAACCTACGACCAATTGGTTAAAAGCCAACTGCTCTACCAACTGAGCTAACGACCCATTTGATGGCGCGTATAATACTGATTTCTAACGAGAATTCAACACCCCATCACGATTTTTTCAAAAATACCGAGTCGGGTCTTCGATTCCGGCGGCCTTGAAACCATCGGCGCGCAGGCGGCAGCTGTCGCATTTGCCACAGGCGCGGCCGTCATCGTCGGCCTGGTAGCAGGAAACGGTCAGGCTGTAGTCCACACCACGGGCCATACCGGCCTGCACGATCTGCGCCTTGCTCATGTTCTGCAGCGGCGCCTGGATGCGGAAGCCCTGCCCTTCTACGCCAGCCTTGGTCGCCAGGTTGGCCATGCGCTCGAAGGCCTCGACGAACTCGGGACGGCAATCCGGGTAGCCGGAGTAATCCACGGCATTGACGCCAATGAAGATGTCGCGCGCTTCCAGCACTTCGGCCCAACCCAGCGCCAGCGAAAGGAACACGGTGTTGCGCGCCGGCACATAAGTGACCGGAATGCCTTCGCCCGGTGCTTCCGGCACGTCGATGCTGCTGTCGGTCAATGCCGAACCGCCGATGCCGTCGAGGTTCAGCCCAATCACCTTGTGCTCGACCACACCCAAGTCGCGGGCCACGCGGGCAGCGGCGTTCAGCTCGGCGCGATGACGCTGGCCGTAGTCAAAGCTCATGGTGTAGCAGCTGTAGCCTTCGGCCTTGGCCATGGCAACCACGGTGGCCGAGTCCAGGCCGCCGGACAACAGGATTACTGCGCGTTTTTCTGTCATGTGTACGTGCTCCTCAATCAACGTCCGGGCTCGTCGTTCCACAGCAGCTTGTGCAGCTGCAGTTGGAAGCGTACGGGCAGGTTGTCAGCAACGATCCAGTCAGCCAGGTCACTGGCGTTCACCTGATGATGGCTAGGTGAGAACAACACCTCACCAGCACGCTCTGCCAGGTTGTACTGGATCAGCTTGGATACCGCCCAGTCATAATCCTCGCGGGAACAGATGACGAACTTGACCTGGTCGTTACGCGTCAGCTGCTCGATGTTCTCGTAGCGGTTACGGTGCGACTCTTCGGAGCCTGGGGTTTTCAGGTCGACCACACGGCTGACGCGGGTGTCGGTGCCGGCAATATCCAGCGCACCGCTGGTTTCCAGCGACACCTCGTAACCAGCGTCACACAGCCGCTGCAGCAACGGCAAGGCGTTGGGCTGGGCCAGCGGTTCGCCACCGGTGACACAGACGTAGCGCGGCTTGAAGCCGGCGACCTGCTCAAGGATCGAATCAAGGGTGCGAACGGTACCGCCACTGAAGGCATAGGCACTGTCGCAGTACTGGCAACGCAGGGGGCAACCGGTGAGGCGCACAAATACCGTAGGCAGCCCGGCCGTTCGCGTCTCACCCTGCAAAGAGTAAAAGACTTCGGTGATGCGTAATGTGTCTTGCATGCTCGCCACGGGCGTGACAGCTAAACAGGCTGTCCGCCTCCGTCAGGCACTGTCGCGGACTCGACATCGCGTTATCCGCAGCAGCGTGTTTACGAAAAAAGGGCAGTGATTCTAACGAAAAAACCCGCGACTGGCGCGGGTTTCTTTCGAGCGGTACAGCGACAATGCCTAGAGCTTCTGCAGGTCACGCTGAGCCAGTTGAGCGGCAGAGGTGCCGGGGTACTGGGTGACGACCTGCTGGAGGATGCCTTTTACCTTGTCGGTATGGCCCATACGGCGCTCGACATCAGCCAGTTTGTACAGCGAATCTGGCACCTTGCTGTGCTTCGGGTACTTTTGGCTGACCTGGGCAAAAGCCTGGCTGGCGCCTTGCAGGTCACCCTTGGCCAGGTTCACTTCACCCAACCAGTACTGGGCATTACCGGCGTACTGGCTGTTGGGGTACTTGCGCAGGAAGGCGTTGAACGCCTGGCTGGCCTTGTCGAAGTCTTTCTGTTTGATCAGGTCGAAAGCTGCGTCGTAATAGAGCTTCTCTTTCGCCGGATCACCGGGCTGGCTACTGCCGGCCGGTTGTTGCGCAGCAGCACCTGCTGCGGCATCGGGGGCGGCATTGGACGCACCACCACCGGAGGAATTGTCAGGGGTTGCGGCAGGCGCAGCGCCACTGTTGATGCGACGGTCCAGGTCCTGGTAACGCTCCAGGTTTTCCTGCTTCATGCGCGACACATCGTTTTGCAGCTCTTCGATGATGCCTTGCTGGCGGGAAAGCTGATCCTGCATCTGTTGCAGCTGCATGAACAGCTGGCCCTGTGCAGAGGCAGGGGCCGAAGCCCCTGACCCGGCATAGGCGCCGCTCGTGCCATAACCCGCAGGCGGATAGCTGCCTGCGTTGTCATCTACTACAGGGACCTCAGCCCAGGCCGCAAGCGGCAGGCTGAGTGCGAGGACGGTTACTACACGGCGGCACATACGCATAAGAACTTACTTACGCAGTTCTACGCGACGGTTCTGAGCCCAGGACTGCTCGTCGTTGCCGGTAGCAACTGGACGCTCTTCGCCGTAGGAAACCAGTTCCAGCTGAGCAGGGGAAACGCCCTGCAGAACCAGGTAGCGCTGAACGGCTTTCGCACGACGCTCACCCAGAGCCATGTTGTACTCGCGGGTGCCGCGCTCGTCGGTGTTACCTTCCAGAACAACACGGTTGCCGTTGGCTTTCAGGTCCTTGGCGTGAACGTCCAGAGCGCGCATGGCTTCTGGCTTCAGGTCCGAGCTGTCGTATTCGAAGTAGAAGGTGGTGATTGCGCGCAGGGCGGCTTCTTCGCTCAGGGAGCCGTCAACAGCGCCAGTGTTGGCACCGTAGCCAGCGTTAGGGTCTACAGCAGCGCCTTCGCCTGCGTTATCACCGCCCTTCGAGGAGCAACCTACAGCTACGGCCATGGCCAGAGCCAGCGCAGCAAATTTACCAAACTTCAGCATTTCCATCGTGAAACTCCTAATGAAACCCCAGTGTGTTAAGCAAAATGTATTACGCCGCAATCAGTTCAGGTAAGGGGACCAGGACGGTTCTCTGACTTCGCCTTGAGCGGTAGGAAGTGGGAGCCTCACGCGGCCATTAAGCGACACGAGCATCAAGACTCCCCGGCCCTGCTGGCGGGTGGCGTAGATTAGCATGGTGCCGTTTGGCGCAACAGTGGGAGACTCATCAAGACTTGTTTCAGACAGAATCTTTACACTTCCGCGCTGCAAGTCCTGTGCCGCCACTTTGAAGTTGGTAAAGCCCTGTTGGCGATGAATCATTACCAGGGTCTTTTCGTCCGCCGAAAGTTTCGGGTTGGCGTTGTAGTTACCTACGAACGTTACGCGCTCGGCACCACCACCACTGACCGACTGTTTATAGATCTGCGGTTTGCCGCCACGGTCGGAAGTGAAGTAAAGGGTGTTGCCATCTTTGCCCCAGAACGGCTCGGTATTGATACCCGGGCCTGCAGTAACACGGCTGATCTGGCGCGAGGCCACATTCATCACGTAGATGTCCGGGTTGCCGTCCTTGGACAGCACGAACGCCAGGCGCGAACCGTCAGGCGACCAGGCTGGCGCACCGTTCAGGCCTTCGAAGTTGGTCACCTGCTCGCGGCGGCCAGTATCGATGTTCTGCACGAAGATACGTGGGCGCTTCTGCTCGAACGAAACATAGGCGATCCGTTTGCCATCTGGCGCAAAGCGCGGCGACAGGATCGGCTCACGCGATTGCAGCAGGGTCACCGCACGCGCACCGTCGTAGTCCGAACGCTGGAGGGTGTAGCGGGTGTTGTTGGTGGAGAAACGCTCGGCCGTCACGTACAGCATGCGCGTAGAGAACGCGCCCTTGATGCCGGTCAGCTTCTCGAACGACTGGTCGGCAATGTAGTGCGCCATGTCGCGCAGCTGGTCGGTGCTGCCCGCCACGCTGCCGGTCAGCACTTGCTGCTCGGTGGCGACGTTGAACAGCGCGTACTGCACCTGCAGGCGACCGCCCGACGGCACGATGCTGCCGACCATCACGTACTGTGCACCCAGCGCTTTCCAGTCACGGAAGATCACTTCGCTGGCCTGCGACGGCTGGCTGATCATGTTCTGCCGCGGAATTGGCGAGTAGTAGCCAGAGTTGCGCAGGTCATTGCCAATGATGTCGGCGATGTCTTCGGGCAGCACGCTGCCGCCCTGCAGACCGAACGGTACTACCGCGATGGGCGTGGCCCGGTCGCTGCCGCTGGTAACCAGGATGTTCTTTTCTTCTGCCACCGCCATGCCTGCCACGCAGCAGAGCATGACCAGCAGTCCTCTCAGACGTTTAATCACAACGCTAGATCCTCAGGTGTAAATGTCATCTTGAACGAACGATATTGGTTGAAATCGCTCGGCTTCATACCCTGCATCTCGGTCAAACGACCAATGTTCTTCACCGCAGCCACCGCCGAACTGTCATACGGGCCGTCACCACTGGAACGGGCCACGCTGACACTGGTGATGGTACCGTCCGGCAACATGTTGATCTGCAGGACCACCGTCATGCCCTTGCGCGCGGAAGGCGGACGTGCCCAGCCCTCGGCCGCGCGCATACGGATCAGGTCGTCGAAGTCGCCGGCCACCTGGTCACCCTGCTCGTCGGCCAGCGCTTGCTGCCGCTCGGTGGTATCGGACAACAGCTCGGCCAGTGCCTGGGCTTTCTTGTCTTCTGCCGCCTTGCGGGCCGCTTCCTGTGCCTTCTTCTTCTGGGCATCTGCAGCGGCCTTTTTCTTGGCCTCTTCAGCTGCCTTCTTCTTCGCGTCCTCGGCCGCCGCTTTCTTCTTGGCGTCCTCGGCTGCTTTCCTCTTGGCCTCTTCGGCTGCCTTTTTCTTGGCGTCCTCGGCGGCTTTCTTCTTCGCCTCTTCAGCGGCCGCTTTCTTGGCCTCTTCTTCGGCTTTTTTCTTGGCTTCGTCCTCGGCCTTCTTCTTGGCGATGTCGGCCTGCTGTTTCTCGGCAGCTTTCTTCGCCTCGTCGGCCTTCTTGGCTTCGGCAGCTTTCTTGGCCTCGGCAGCCTTGGCGGCTTCAGCGGCCTTGGCAGCATCCTCGGCTTTTTTCGCCTCGGCGGCTTCGCGGGCCTCTTCGGCCTTTTGAGCGGCGTCAGCTTTCTTTTGTTCCGCGGCCTTCACGGCCTCCTGCTCGACCTTCTTCTGTTCCAGCTGCTCGACTTCGGTCTGGCGCGAAGCGGTTTTCTTCGCCTCCCCGGCAATCTTCTGATTGGTCTGGGTGGTTGCCTGGCTCTTGGACTTGAGCTGGTACAGGGTCGCCTGAACGATCGGCTTGGAAGGCGGCAGCTCCGGCGTCATGGCAAAACTGACGAACAGCAGGGCGAACACCAGCACATGCAGGCCGATGGCCCAGACACTGGGCCAGAAGTAGCTTTCCGAGGCGGATGGCTCTCGCTGTTGCATCAGGGCGCCTCGGTAATCAGGCCAACGTTACCGACACCGGCCTTCTGCAACCCGCCCATGGCACCCATGACCGCGCCATAGTCGACAGCCTTGTCGCCACGAATGAACACCTGGGTCTGCTTGCCCTGGTCACGGCCGGCAGCAATGATCTTGGTCACGGCGTCGGTCATGGCCGGCAAGGTCATGGCTTTGTCCATCTGCTTGTCGGTATCGACTTCGCTGCCGAGGTTCCAGTAATAGGTTTTATCGGCCTTGATGGAGATGGTGAGGATCTGGACGTTGTTGTCCTGCGGCAAGGCTTCGCTGGAAACCTTGGGCAGGTCGACCTTCACGCCCTGGTTGAGCATGGGCGCCGTCACCATGAAGATGACCAGCAGCACCAGCATCACGTCGATGTAGGGCACCACGTTCATCTCGGCGACGGGCTTGCGTTTGTGGCGAACTCGGGCCATGGGCTTCTACCTGATTACTCTTCGCTGGTGTGCACTTTGCGGTGCAGGATCGCCTGGAACTCGTCGGCGAAGGTGTAGTAACGGCCGATCAGTACTTCACTGCGCGCGGCGAAACGGTTGTAGGCAATAACAGCCGGGATTGCCGCGAACAGGCCGATGGCGGTAGCGATCAGTGCTTCGGCGATGCCCGGAGCAACGGTAGCCAGGGTGGCCTGCTGGGCGCTGGCCAGGCCGCGGAAGGAGTTCATGATGCCCCACACGGTGCCGAACAGGCCGATGTACGGGCTGGTCGAACCAACGGTGGCCAGGAACGGCAAGCTCTGCTCGAGTTTTTCTTCCTCGCGCGAGATGGCCACACGCATGGCACGGCCAACACCTTCCATGACGGCGTCCGGGTCAACACCCGGCTGCTGGCGCAGGCGCGAGAACTCCTTGAAACCGGCACGGAACACCTGCTCCACGCCGGAGTCCGGGTCTGGGTTGCTGCCTGCCTGGCGGTACAGCTTGGACAGGTCGATGCCTGACCAAAAGCGCTCTTCGAAGGCATCCAGCGCACGACGACCGGCGCGCAGCATGGTGCTGCGCTGGAAGATCATGATCCATGAGGTGACCGAGGCGGCCACCAGGGTCAGCATTACCAGCTGTACCACCACGCTGGCATTGCTGACCAGACTCCACATGGAGGTATGGTCGACGACGTTAGCTTCCACGCTTATTCTCCTGCATTCGATTGATTACCCGAGCCGTCCGCCGCAAAGGCGTCGCGCAGCTGGGGGGGTAGGGCTCGGGGTTTGAAAGTGTCGGCGCGCACGGCAGCCACCAGGAACTGCCCTTCGCAAAGCAGCGTTTCATCCTTTTCCCGCCAGACCTGCTGTACGAAACGCAAGCTGGCGCGATTGAGTTCAAGTACTTGCGCGGTCACCCGCAATTCGTCATCCAGCCGCGCCGGCGCGTGATAGCGCGCTTCGCTGGAATGGACCACGAACAGCAGGTTGTCTTCAGCCAGTTGCGACTGGGAAAAGCCCAGGTGCCGCAGGCGTTCGGTGCGCGCGCGCTCCATGAATTTCAGGTAGTTGACGTAATACACCACGCCGCCCGCATCGGTATCTTCGTAATAGACGCGACACCGGTGTGCGAACGGTTCGAGCTGATTTTGCGCGCGCATACTCTAGTGCTTACTCCTCAGCTTGCCAATCCGCTGTGGCAACTGTTTTTTCTTCATTAATGTCTTATTGCCAGCGCACCCAGGGCATGCCAGCGGTAGGACCACGAAAAGTCGCTTTCGATCTGTCATTCATCGCCTGGCTCGGAAAAATCGCCCCCCTCCCCCAAGCGCCCGGGAATATTCAGCCCGAAGTGCAGGTAGGCATGCCGGGTGACCACGCGGCCGCGTGGCGTGCGCATGATGTAGCCCTGCTGAATCAGGTACGGCTCAAGCACATCTTCGATGGTATGACGCTCTTCGCTGATGGCTGCAGCCAGGTTGTCCACGCCCACCGGGCCGCCATCGAACTTCTCGATCATGGTCAGCAGCAGGCGACGGTCGGAATGGTCGAAACCACGCTCGTCGACATCCAGCAGGTTCAGCGCCATGTCAGCCACAGCCTTGGTGATCTGGCCCTTGCCGCGCACCTCGGCGTAGTCACGCACGCGGCGCAGCAGGCGGTTGGCGATGCGCGGCGTGCCACGGGCACGACGGGCGATCTCGTAGGCCCCCTGGTCTTCGATGGCCAGGCCAAGGATGTTGGCCGAACGGCTGACAATGGTGCTCAGATCCTTGTCGTTGTAGAACTCCAGGCGCTGGACGATACCGAAGCGGTCACGCAGCGGGTTGGTCAGCATGCCGGCACGGGTAGTAGCCCCCACCAGGGTGAAGGGTGGCAGATCGAGCTTGATAGAACGGGCTGCCGGGCCTTCGCCGATCATGATGTCGAGCTGGAAGTCCTCCATGGCCGGATAAAGCACTTCTTCGACCACAGGCGACAGCCGGTGGATTTCGTCAATGAACAGCACGTCGTGCGGCTCAAGGTTGGTCAGCATGGCTGCCAGGTCGCCGGGGCGCTCGAGAATCGGCCCAGAAGTGCTCTTCACCGACACGCCCATTTCATGGGCGATGATGTTGGCCAGGGTGGTCTTGCCCAGGCCGGGCGGGCCGAAGATCAGCGTGTGGTCAAGCGACTCGCCGCGGCCGCGGGCGGCCTGGATGAACAGCGCCATCTGCTCGCGCACCACCGGCTGGCCAATGTACTCGTCCAGGCTCAGCGGGCGGATCGCACGGTCCTGGACTTCTTCGCGGTCGCGGCCACTGGCGGCGATCAGGCGGTCGGCTTCGATCACTTGGAAATCATCCCTTTCAGGCTGCGGCGGATCAGCTCTTCACTGCTCAGGCCGGCCTTGTCCTTGATCGCGGCAATTGCCTTGCTGGCTTCCTGCGGCTTGTAGCCCAGCGAGACCAAGGCACTGACTGCATCGGCCTCGGCACTGGACTCGCTGGCAACCGGCAAAGGCCCATCGGACACCAGGGTGAACATGGCCGGCGAGGTTTCCCAGGCCTTGAAACGGTCCTTGAGCTCGACCAGCAAGCGCTCGGCGGTTTTCTTGCCGACGCCCGGCACGCGCACCAGGGCTGAGGTGTCCTGGGCCTGCACGCAGCGCACCAGTTCGTCCACTTCCAGGCCGGACATCAGCGCCAGGGCCAGCTTAGGCCCTACGCCGTTCAGGCGGATCAGCTCGCGGAACAACTCGCGCTCACGTTTTTCGGCAAAGCCATAGAGCAAGTGGGCATCTTCGCGCACGACCAGGTGGGTATGCACCGTGACGGTTTCACCCACTTTGGGCAGACGGTACAGCGTGGTCATGGGTACTTCCAGTTCGTAACCCACGCCGTTGACGTCGATAATCAGGTGAGGCGGTTGTTTTTCCGCCAGGGTGCCGCGCAAACGTCCAATCACGTTCCGATCCTTCCTCTCGGGGAGCCGGTCAAAGACCGCTCAACCCTATCAGCAAATGCAGCGGGTGAATGCATCACCCGAACAAAATGTGTATCAGCGCATGAAGCGCTTACAGACGCAAGCGCCCGCCGCGTCGCCGCGCTGTGCTCAAGCCATGCGGCACCAGGCTGGAGCGGGTGTGGGCGTGGCACAGGGCGATGGCCAGGGCATCGGAAGCGTCGATCTGCGGTTTTTGCGTCAATTTCAGCAGGTGCATGACCATCATCATCACCTGCTCCTTGTTGGCACCACCCGTGCCGGCCACGGCCTGCTTGACCTGGGTGGCGCTGTACTCGGCGATCTCCAGGCCAGCCTCGGCGGCGGCGACGATAGCCGCGCCACGTGCCTGGCCAAGCTTGAGCGCCGAATCGGCGTTGCGGGCCATGAACACCCGTTCGATGCCCATGGTCACCGGGCCGTGCTGAGCAATGATTTCACTGACACCACGAAAAACAATCTGCAGCCGCTCGTGCAGCTCACCGCTGCCGGTGCGGATGCAGCCCGACGCCACGTACTCGCAACCACGGGCGGTCTGGCGTACCACGCCATAGCCGGTGATGCGCGAGCCGGGGTCGATACCTAGAATCAGAGTCATAAAGCCCGTCGAAAAAATGATGCATCTCTACAAACTGCGCCGGCCCTTTCGCGGGTAAACCCGCTCCTACAGGTACTGCACCACATTTGAAATGGGCGTAATACCTGTAGGAGCGGGTTTACCCGCGAAAGGGCCGGCACAGGCGCTATCAAACGCTCAGAGTTGGCACAAAATGCCAAATCACCTTAGCCGAGGTTTTCCATGATCTCATCGGAAATCTGGGCGTTGGAGTAAACGTTCTGCACGTCATCCAGGTCTTCGAGCATGTCGATCAGCTTGAGCACCTTTTCGGCACCGTCCTGGTCGAGTTCGGCGCTGGTGGTCGGCTGCATGACGATTTCCGCGTCAGCGGCCTTGAAGCCAGCCTCTTCCAAGGCATTACGCACGGCATAGAAGCTGTTGAACGAGGTGAACACGTCGAAGGAGCCGTCGTCGTTGGCGACCACGTCATCGGCATCGGCTTCCATTGCCGCTTCCATCAACGCGTCCTCTTCCACGCCCGGAGCAAAGCTGATCTGGCCTTTGCGCTCGAACAGGTAGGCCACAGAACCGTCAGTACCCAGGTTGCCGCCACACTTGGTGAAGGCATGGCGCACGGCCGCGGCGGTACGGTTGCGGTTGTCGGTCATGGCTTCGACCATGATCGCCACGCCACCCGGGCCGTAACCTTCGTAGCTAAGCTCTTCGACATTGTCGCTTTCATTGGTGCCAGCACCACGGGCCACCGCACGATCGATGATGTCGCGGCTCATGTTGGCGCCCAACGCCTTGTCCAGCGCCAGGCGAAGGCGCGGGTTGGATGCCGGATCAGGGCCACCCTGCTTGGCAGCGACCGTCAGTTCGCGGATCCACTTGGTGAAGACCTTGCCCCTCTTGGCATCCTGGCGCTCTTTGCGGTGCTTGATGTTCGCCCACTTGGAATGACCAGCCATAACGACTCCGAATCCTTTGAATCACAAACAGCCCCGCCCCATGACGGGGCGGGACGGGAAAATACCTGCGTCGAAACGCAAAGGCGCATCCATGTGGATGCGCCCGGGGACTGCTTACTCGACCTTGGTCTGTTCGCGCAGTCGGATGTGCAGCTCGCGCAGGGCCTTGGCGTCGACCATGCCAGGGGCCCGGGTCATGACGCATGCGGCGCTCTGGGTTTTCGGGAACGCGATCACTTCACGGATCGACTGGGCGCCGGTCATCAGCATGACCAGACGGTCCAGACCGAACGCCAGGCCACCGTGAGGCGGTGCCCCGAACTTCAGAGCGTCGAGCAGGAAGCCAAACTTCTCTTCCTGTTCTTCTGCTTCGATACCCAACAGACGGAATACCGCCTGTTGCATCTCTTTACGGTGGATACGGATCGAACCGCCACCCAGCTCGGTACCGTTCAGCACCATGTCGTAGGCACGGGACAGGGCAGTGGCCGGGTTGGCCTCGAGCTCTTCCGGCGTGCACTTCGGCGCGGTGAACGGGTGGTGCAATGCAGTGAAGCTGCCGTCTTCGTTCTCTTCGAACATTGGGAAGTCGACGACCCACATCGGCGCCCACTCGCAGGTCAGCAGCTCGAAGTCGTGACCCAGACGAATACGCAGCGCACCCAGGGCTTCGCTGACCACCTTGAACTTGTCGGCACCGAAGAACACGATGTCACCGTCTACGGCGCCAACGCGATCGAGGATGTTGTTGAGGTTGGCCTCAGGGATGTTCTTGACGATCGGCGACTGCAGGCCTTCGACGCCCTTGGCGCGCTCGTTGACCTTGATGTAGGCCAGCCCCTTGGCACCGTAGATACCGACGAACTTGGTGTACTCGTCGATTTTGCTGCGCGGCATGCTGGCACCACCTGGCAGACGCAGGGCGGTAACGCGGCACTTCGGATCGTTGGCCGGGCCGGCGAACACCTTGAAGTCGACATCCTTCAGCTGGTCGGCAACGTCGACCAGCTCCAGCGGAATACGCAGGTCTGGCTTGTCGGAGCCGTAGCGGCGCATGGCCTCTTCGAAGGTCATGTGCGGGAATTCGCCGAATTCCAGGTCGAGCACTTCCTTGAACAGCTTGCGGATCATGCTTTCGGTCAGGCCCATGATCTCGCTTTCATCGAGGAAACTGGTCTCGATGTCGATCTGGGTGAATTCCGGCTGACGGTCGGCACGCAGGTCTTCGTCACGGAAGCACTTGGCGATCTGGTAGTAACGGTCGAAGCCAGCGACCATCAGCAGCTGCTTGAACAGCTGTGGCGATTGCGGCAGGGCGAAGAAGCTACCGGCGTGGGTACGGCTTGGCACCAGGTAGTCGCGCGCGCCTTCCGGCGTGGCTCGGGTGAGGATCGGGGTTTCGACGTCGAGGAAGCCGTTTTCGTCGAGGAAGCGACGGATGCTGCTGGTGATGCGCGAGCGCAGGCGCAGCTTGTCGGCCATTTCCGGGCGACGCAGATCGATGAAGCGATAACGCAGGCGAGTTTCCTCGCCGACGTCGGAGTATTCGTTCAGGGGGAACGGCGGGGTTTCCGCTTCGTTGAGCACGTTCAGCTGGTAGCCGAGGATCTCGATGGCACCGGATGCCATGTTGGCATTCACTGCACCTTCAGGACGCTTGCGGACCTTGCCGGTGATCTGCACGACGTATTCGCTGCGCACACGGTCGGCAGCAGCGAAGGTTTCGGCGCGATCCGGGTCGAACACGACCTGGGCCATGCCTTCGCGGTCACGGATGTCGAGGAAGATCACCCCGCCGTGGTCGCGGCGACGATGGACCCAGCCGCAAAGGGTGACTTCCTGGCCGTCCAGGCTCTCGTTCAGTTGGCCGCAATAATGGCTGCGCATCATGATGGTGGTTTCGCTTCTCGTGATTCGTGTATTCGGTGGAGGCCTTGGCCGCCCGGAGGGCTAATACTGCAAGACCCGGTCACAGCATTCAACTCAGTCGGCCTTGTCGCCGCCTGCCAGATTCTTTTTCGCCCCGGTCTTGAAGTCGGTTTCGTACCAACCGTTACCGCTCAGGCGAAAGCCTGGCACCGACAGCAGCTTTTTCAGTGCCGGCGCCTGACAGGCCGGGCAATCGGTCAGCGGCGCGGCGCTGATCTTCTGCAGCACTTCCATGCGGTGCTCGCAGGACGCACATTGATAGTCATAAAGTGGCATGGGTGTCTCTCGTCAACCATAACGCTGGCTGCCGGGGGGCAGCAAAAAGCGGGATTATATATGGTTAGCAAGCACTGCGCAGCCCGCCTGGCGATCAGCGCACACTTGGCGGGTCCTGCAGCCACGCCACGCAGATTACCCGGATCAGCCCGCTGAAATTGCGCACTCCGCCCTGGCGCAGGTGCACTTCACGGTCCACGTAGGACAACACCGCACTGACCGAACAACGGTTGGCAGCAGCAATGCGCTCAAGGATACCCCAGTAGACAGCCTCCAGGCGCAGACAGGTAGAAAAGCCGTTAAGCCGCACGGAACGTGACACCGGCTGCGTCTGCAACATGTCGAAGTCCGCCTTGAACGGGTCGATGCACTGTTTTCCTGGCCAGCTGCCCTGTCCAGCCATACGTTTGCTCGCTTGCATCATGCGCCACACTTCCTCGTCACAGGTACCAGGTGGCCTATGAAGCGCTGACGGGCGAGCTTAAAGCAGCGGCAAAATGTTCCTTCGCAAATACCGGATTGCCAGGCGGAGCCTGTGGGAGCGGCCTTGCGTCGCGATAGGGCCGCGCAGCGGCCCCAGGATCTCGGCAGCATGCATAGATTGCTGGGGCCGCTTTGCGGCCCTATCGCGACACAAGGCCGCTCCCACAGGGGTTACTCAGGCCTCGTGGCAGATGTGCCCGTCGACCAAGGTATAACGCACTGCACCTGGCAGGCGGCTGCCGATGAATGGTTGGGCACCGGCTGCGCCGTTGTTCGCGGGCGTGCCCGCACCCACAGGGGTTGCGCAAGCTTTCCGCCTTGAGCAACGGTTACTCGCCGTCGAGCAGTACCCGCAGCATCCAGGCGGTTTTCTCGTGCACCTGCATGCGCTGTGTCAGCAGGTCGGCGGTCGGCTCGTCACTGACCTTGTCCACCACAGGGAAAATGCTGCGCGCAGTGCGTACCACGGCCTCCTGCCCCTGAACCAACTGGCGGATCATCTCGTCTGCCGGGGGGACGCCTTCCTCCTCCTTGATCGACGAGTGCCGTGCATAAAATGCATACGAACCCGGTGCCGGGAAGCCCAAGGCACGGATGCGCTCGGCGATCGAGTCGACTGCCAGCGCCAGTTCGTTGTACTGCTCTTCGAACATCAGGTGCAGGGTACGGAACGACGGGCCGGTGACGTTCCAGTGAAAGTTATGGGTTTTCAGATACAGCACGTAGGTATCCGACAACAGGCGGGACAGCCCATCGACGATGGACTTGCGATCTTCTTCACTGATACCGATATCGATTGCCATGAAGCTCCCCTTTCCATAAGGCTTGAGACTCAAGCGGGCGCCGACCACTGTAGCAACACTTGTCGCATCCCGCATGTGACATGGCGCAATACATCGCCACTGGGCGGCCCGCGGTTTGAGTAGGCTGCGGCTTTACTGTTAAATAGGCACTGTGCCACCCGTGCGGACTGTCATTGCCGGGTGCATAGGCTGGCCTGCCACGTGTTCGCGCTCTATATCTCATGCGCACCGTGCTGCCAGCTCTTCCTGTGATCGGCCTTATCAACAGTGAGCCAACCCCATGTTCAAGATCGTCCATCTGGTGACGGGCGTGGCAGCTTTGCTGCTATCGCTCATACCCAGCCTGAAAACCGATGCGACACCCTTCCTGCAACAACCCGACGCGGTCTACCTGGCCCTGCTCGGCCTGCTCAACCTGGTGCTGGCCCCGGTCGTGCCACTGTATCATCGCGGCGCGCGACAACAACTGCAGCACCTGGCCTGCGCCCTGCTGGTGGTCGCCGTCGTGCTGCAGACCCTGACGCTACTGGCCCGCCCGGAAATGGGCAACCTGGCAGCCCTAGTGTGTGCGGCGCTGGCCGTGGCCCTGCATCTGGCCGTGGGCTTTGCCCGCAGCCCGCGCAAGGCATGCGGCAGTCAACACGTGGCACAAGATGCCGGCAACCGTGATACCGGCACCGTCAAATGGTTCAACACATCGAAAGGCTTTGGTTTCATCTCCCGAGACTCGGGTGATGACATTTTCGTGCACTTTCGGGCCATCCGCGGCGAGGGCCACCGCATTCTGGTCGAAGGCCAGCGCGTGGAGTTTTCGGTGATGCACCGCGACAAGGGCCTGCAGGCCGAAGACGTGGTTGCAGTAACCCGCCGCTGACCAACGGCTGACCGGCCGACGCTATCAACGGCAAGCCCGCCTGCACAAGGGCCGTGCTGCACCTGAAGGCAGCATCATACCTGTGGCGGCTGGCTTGCCGGCGATAGCAGCCTGGAACAACTCAATAATGAGGAGGCGGGGCCTCTTCCCCTTCGCTGCCATACTGGCCAACCATCTCTTCATGACGCTTGATCAGCTCGGCCATCTGCAATTGCAGCCGCTCGATCACACGCGCTTGCTCCACCACCACGTCATTCAGCGCCTGGATAGCGTCATCCTGAAACGCCTGACGGGTTTCCAGTTCGACCATCCGCATTTCCAGTGTCATCTCAGGCCTCTTGGTAACCAGCAAGTTGTAGCCCGCGCAGGCGCTGGCGAACGGCTTGCAGTTGATCATCGGTGTAGTCCACAGGCGCACACTTGCCCCATACCGGTGCCGGCCACGCGGCGTCGTCGCGCTGGCGCACAATCACATGCATGTGCAACTGGCTGACCACGTTGCCCAAGGTAGCCACGTTCATCTTGTCGGCCCCATAGCTGACCTTCAGCGCTTCTGCCAACAAGGTGGTTTCCTGCCACAACTGCTGTTGCTCTGCCGCATCCAGCTCGAACAGCTCACTGACACCAGCGCGCTTGGGCACCAGAATGAACCATGGGTAATTGGCATCCTTGCTCAGCAGCAACTGGCACAGCGAAAACTCTCCCAACACCAGCGAATCCTGCTGCAAACGCGAATCGAGGACGAACACGGCATATCTCCTTCAGGCAATACCATCCCGCTTCAGGCGGAAAACAGGCCAGCAAGGATACCTTGCACACTGCCGGTAACACAGCGCTACTTTTCGCACCAAAATGAGGCCACCTGCCCGCCCCTCCCCCACTGATCACCCCACAAACGACGCGGCATGAACAAGTTGCGGTAACACATTGACTTTAATGGCAGGTTTTTAAATTTTAATGATTCTCGATCCCAAAAATCACTCACGCAGCCTTCGTCCCGCATTTACGGCACTTTCCGACCCTCGGTAACAGGTTTTGTGAAAATTTCATGAACTGTTGCGAATTTTGAGCACGCTTGTTGCATTCCCTTCACGCCAAGTCGGCACGACATCTGCAGTGGCAGGTGTACGCGACAAATAACAACAGCGACATGGGTGACCAGGGAGTTTCCTCAACCGGAATCGGCAGTTACCGATTCATTACGGTGACAGGAACAGCGCTGAGGTTATACGGCCCCTGCACCGGGGCGTGATTTGCGACATGGAAATACTTAAAAGCGACACGGTGAAAAAGTTCCGCAAAGAGTGCTTATAGCCATATCGCCAACAACAGTCTGCGTGCTATACATTTTCGCCGACATAAAAAGAAAGAGCTGCCCCATATAACTAAAAGACTTGGACGCAGCGGTACTCTTCCTAAAAACCAAAGGAGCAAATCACGATGCGCGTGATGAAGTGGAGCATGATCGCCCTGGCCGTTTCGGCAGGGACCTCGCAGTTGGCAATGGCCTCGGCACAGGACGAGTCCAAAGGTTTCATCGAAGACAGCAAGCTGAGCGTCAAGACCCGCATGCTGTATTTCAGCCGTGACTTCCGCAACAACGAAGGCGGTCAGAGCCGTCGCGAAGAAACCGGCCTGGGCTTCGTCGGCACCTTCGAGTCCGGCTTCACCCAAGGCACCGTGGGTGTAGGTGTCGACGCCATCGGCATGCTCGGCCTGAAACTGGACAGCGGCAAGGGCCGTGCCGGTACCGGCCTGTTCCCGACCGGTTCCGACGGCCGTTCGCAGGATGACTACTCCAAGGGCGGCGGCGCGGTCAAATTCCGCATCTCCGACACCGTACTGAAAGTGGGTGACCAGTTCACCGCGCTGCCGGTCTTCGCCACCGATGACAGCCGCCTGCTGCCAGAAATCGCCCAGGGCACCCTGATCACCAGCAACGAGATCGAAGGGCTGACCCTGCACGCTGGTCACTTCACCAGCCTGACTGCCCAGGAACAAACCAACCGCGACAGCTTCGGCCTGAAGGAAGCCAACGTGGTCGGCGGCACCTACGCCTTCACCGATAACCTCAGCACCAGCCTGTACTACTCGAAGGTTGAAGACTACTGGCGCAAATACTACGCCAACGTCAACTGGGCGCTGCCAATCTCCGACAATCAAGGCCTGGTGTTCGACTTCAACATCTATGACACCAAGAGCGAAGGCTCTGCCGAGTACCGCGCATTCGATGGCGAGAAGCTGGACAACCGCGCGTTCAGCCTGTCGGGCGCCTACAACATCGGCGCTCACACCTTCACCCTGGCCTACCAGAAAGTCACCGGCGACGGCGACTATGGTTATGGTATCGACGGTGGCGGCACCATCTTCCTGGCCAACTCCGTGGC
The DNA here is from genome assembly GCF_043106005.1 of Pseudomonas sp. GLN_2. Taxonomy (NCBI): domain Bacteria; kingdom Pseudomonadati; phylum Pseudomonadota; class Gammaproteobacteria; order Pseudomonadales; family Pseudomonadaceae; genus Pseudomonas; species Pseudomonas sp. GLN_2. Next base: position 28,209 of record NZ_JBICMC010000053.1, read on the forward strand.
CCGCTCCGACTTCAACGCCGAAGACGAGAAATCCTGGCAGGCTCGCTACGACCTGAACTTTGCCGAATACGGCATTCCAGGCCTGACCTTCATGACCCGTTATGTACGCGGTTCCGACGCCAACGTCGCCGGCACCACCAACGGCAAAGAATGGGAACGCGACGTCGACATCAAGTACGTGCTGCAGGAAGGCCCGGCGAAAGACCTGAGCTTCCGTGTGCGTCAGGCCACCTACCGTTCTTCCGATGGTGTCTACTACGATTCCCCATCGATCGACGAACTGCGCCTGATCGTGGAGTACCCGCTGAGCATCCTGTAAGCCTGGCTTGCAGTGCCCCGCACCTGAAAAAGCCCGGCAATCACGCCGGGCTTTTTCTTGGCTGACAAGTGTCACGCCCTGGGGCATCCTGTACGCCTTCGTTTCCCCCCCGTACAATGCGGGGCTATTTCAACGTCTTAGGCAATCGACACGGCTAACCATGCGCACCAGTCAATATTTGCTCGCCACCCAGAAAGAAACCCCTGCCGACGCAGTGGTCATCAGCCATCAGCTCATGCTGCGTGCCGGCATGATCCGCAAACTGGCCTCCGGCCTGTACACCTGGCTGCCAATGGGCTTGCGGGTAATGCGCAAGGTCGAAGCCGTGGTGCGCGAGGAAATGAACGCCGCCGGCGCCCTGGAGGTGCTGATGCCGAGCATCCAGCCCGCCGAGCTGTGGCAGGAATCCGGTCGCTGGGAGCAATACGGCCCTGAGCTGCTGCGCCTGAAAGACCGCCACCAGCGCGACTTCTGCGTTGGCCCTACCCACGAAGAAGTGATCACCGACCTGGCCCGTAACGAGCTGTCCAGCTATAAACAGCTGCCGCTCAACCTGTACCAGATCCAAACCAAGTTCCGTGACGAAATCCGCCCGCGCTTCGGCCTGATGCGTGGCCGCGAGTTCATCATGAAGGACGCCTACTCGTTCCATGCCGACCAGGCTTCCCTGCAGGAAACCTACGACCGCATGCACCAGGCGTACACCAATGTGTTCACCCGCCTGGGCCTGGACTTCCGCCCAGTGCAGGCCGATACCGGCTCGATCGGTGGCAGCTACTCGCACGAGTTCCACGTACTGGCCGAGTCCGGCGAAGACGACGTGATCTTCAGCGACAGCTCCGACTACGCCGCCAACATCGAGAAGGCCGAAGCCATCCCGCGTGAAACCGTGCGCCCTGCCCCTACCGAGGAGCTGCGCCTGGTCGACACCCCGAATGCCAAGACCATCGCCCAGTTGGTGGAAAACCACGGCCTGCCGATCGAAAAGACCGTCAAGACCCTGATCGTGCGCGGTGCCGATGAGGGCAAGCTGATTGCCCTGATCGTCCGTGGCGACCACGAACTGAACGAAATCAAGGCCACCAAGCTGGAACAGGTTGCCGACCCGCTGGTCATGGCCACCGAAGCAGAACTGCGCGACGCCATTGGCGCCGGCGCCGGCTCGCTCGGCCCGCTCAACCTGCCACTGGAGGTCATCATCGACCGCTCGGTTGCCCTGATGAGCGACTTCGGCATTGGCGCCAACATCGACGACAAGCACTACTTCGGCGTCAACTGGGAACGCGACCTGCCGGTGCCACAGGTTGCCGACCTGCGTAACGTGGTCGAAGGCGACCCAAGCCCGGACGGCCAGGGCACCCTGGTGATCAAGCGCGGCATCGAAGTGGGCCACATCTTCCAGCTGGGTACCAAGTACAGCGAGGCATTGAAATGCCAGGTACTGGGCGAGAACGGTAAGCCGGTGGTTCTGTCGATGGGCTGCTACGGCATCGGTGTTTCCCGCGTGGTCGCCGCGGCCATCGAGCAGAGCTATGACGACAAGGGCATCATCTGGAACGACGCCCTGGCCCCGTTCCAGATCGCTCTGGTACCGCTGCGCTATGAAACCGAGGTGGTCCGTGAGGCAACCGACAAGCTGTACGCCGAATTGACTGCTGCCGGCTTCGAAGTGCTGCTGGACGACCGCGACAAGAAGACCAGCCCAGGCATCAAGTTTGCCGACATGGAGCTGATCGGTATCCCGCACCGCATCGTCGTCAGCGATCGCGGCCTGGCCGAAGGCAACCTGGAGTACAAGCACCGCACCGAGCAGGACGCCCAGGCGTTGCCGCTCAATGAAGTGCTGACCTTCCTGCAGGCCCGCGTTCGCCGCTGATAACCAATGCACGAGTGATCATGTACAAGCGAAGTACCTTTACCCTTGGGGGCGCCGCACTGTGCGGCGCCCTGCTCGTCAGCGGCTGCGCCAACCAGATGTCCCAGCGCAGCGACCATGAGGAGCGCGTCGAGCGCAAACTGCTCGAGCATACCCTGCAGATCGATGTCGGCGAGCCGAAGGTGATGGAGCTTCCGCAGCGACGTGTGCGCGTGCATGAGCAAAAGCGCTTCGAAGTCACCGAATTCGAAGTGACCCGTCGCTATGACCGCTACACGCCTTACCAACCCTGGCGGGAGATCTACGAGATCCCGTTGGGTGCAGTGGCCGTGGTGGCGGGTGTCGGCGCCAATGTGGTCAACGTCTTCGCCCTGGGTAACCTGCCGCAAAGTGTCACCCACGACTGGCTCAGTTATGGCGTGGATGGGCTCAACCCGTTCATGAACGTGCCATCCAACGGCCGCGCCCAGCAGAACCTGGCCGGGATCAGCGAAGTGCAGAAAGGCAAGCGCGAGGAATCCATCAGCCTGCCCTGGAGCGAGCGCCTGGTCGAGGTCAAGGCCGGCAAGATGACCCACGAGCTGACCACCGACCGCAACGGCGTGCTGCGCCTGAACCTGCTCGACAGCCCGTTCTCCGAGCAGAACCTCAACCACGTCGGCACCCTGCACCTGCAAGTACTTGACGAGGACAATGCGGTACGAGGCGATGCCAGCCTGTTGGTCAGCGCTACCCTGCGCAATAAGCTGCTCGAAGCCCATGAGCTGATCTTCGATGACCTCGAAGATGATGATGTCGGCCAGTGGGTGCACCGGGTCAAGCGCCTGTCCGAACTGGGCCTTGAAGAGGAAGCCAGTGAAATGGAACAGAGCCTGATCGAGCTGACCCGCAACGATCCGGAGCTGCAACAGGAGTTCTTGCAGTCGCTGACCAAGGCCACTGGCCGGTTGGTGGCGGATCCAGGCGTGCATTAATAGAAGGGGCTGCATTGCAGCCCCTTTCATTTAGGCGGGAACAGCTCCAGCTGTTCATGCGCGCCCCGCAAGTCACGCAACCTCACCCCTACCCCTAGCAAGCGTACCGGCTTGCCGCCACGGGCGAACGCCTGCCCCAGCAATTGCCGATAACTCTCCAGGTCCCGGCCGGCTCCGGCCTGCTCCATGGTGGTCTGGCTGAAGTCATGGAACTTGACCTTGACGAACGGTTTGTCTGGCCGGTAACTGCTGTCCATTCGGGCGATGCGTTCGTTCAGGCTATCCAGCAGCTCTGGCAGCCGCGCCAGGCAACTGGCCAGGTCTGGCAGGTCGGTGTCGTAGGTGTTTTCCACACTCACCGACTGGCGCCGGCTGTCGTTATGCACCGCACGCTCATCGATCCCCCGCGCCAGCCCCCACAACCGCTCGCCAAAACTGCCGAACTCGCGCACCAATGCCAGCCGTGACCACTCACGCAAATGCAGGCAGGTTTCGATGCCCAGCCGCGTCAGTTTGTCGGCCGTCACCTTACCCACCCCATGCAACCTGGCCACCGGCAAGGCTGCAACGAACGTTTCCACTTCATTTGGGGTAATCACAAACAGCCCGTTGGGTTTGCGCCAGTCACTGGCGATCTTGGCCAGAAACTTGTTAGGCGCCACGCCAGCCGACACGGTGATATGCAGGGTGCGGGCAACACGGCGGCGTATATCCTCGGCAATGCGTGTGGCGCTGCCCGAATACCACTGGCTGTCGCTGACATCCAGATAGGCTTCGTCCAGGGACAAAGGCTCGATGAGCTCTGTGTAGTCGCGAAAGATCGTGTGGATTTCCCGCGAGGCCTCACGATAGGCCTCGAAGCGCGGCTTGACGATCAACAGATCGGGGCAGAGCTTCAGCGCATGCCGCGATGACATGGCCGAGCGCACGCCATAGGCACGCGCTTCATAGTTGCAGGTGGCGATTACCCCGCGATGGTCGGGCGAGCCCCCCACCGCCATGGGGCGACCGGCCAGGCGCGGGTCATCACGCATCTCGATCGCAGCGTAGAAACAATCGCAGTCGACGTGGATGATCTTGCGCAAGGACATGGACGACCGTCAGCACTGTAAATTCATACAGATAGTATCGCATGCGCCCTCCTCGGAAACAGCTCACCTGCTTTGCTACACGATAATCGGCCTGAAAGCCCCGCCGTGACTGAGCTGTACACGGATATGAAGCGCTAAGGGTTTGAACAAAAAAGGTTTTTCCAAAACAATTGCTTGACATTGAAGCGTAAATCCGTAGAATTCGATCTCACAGGCGCGGGATGGAGCAGCCTGGTAGCTCGTCGGGCTCATAACCCGAAGGTCGTCGGTTCAAATCCGGCTCCCGCAACCAGATTCGAGAAAAGGCCACTGTTAAAGCAGCGGCCTTTTTCTTTGCCAGTTAAAAAGCTTTTCCGAAAAAGCCTCGAAAAATCAAAGCCTAGCGCTTGACATATAAACTACACGCTGTAGAATCCGCCCCACTGACGCGGGATGGAGCAGCCTGGTAGCTCGTCGGGCTCATAACCCGAAGGTCGTCGGTTCAAATCCGGCTCCCGCAACCAGATTCAAGAAAAGGCCACTGTTAACACAGTGGCCTTTTTCTTTGCCTGCTGATAAGCATTTGCGAAAAAACGTCGAAAAATCAAAGCCTAGCGCTTGACATACAAACCACACACTGTAGAATCCGCCCCACTGACGCGGGATGGAGCAGCCTGGTAGCTCGTCGGGCTCATAACCCGAAGGTCGTCGGTTCAAATCCGGCTCCCGCAACCATATTCGTCAGAACAAACCCCGCCTGTGTAAAAGCAGCGCGGGGTTTGTTGCTTTGTACCTCCCTGACTTTCGTCGCCTCGATTCTCCCTCCCCTCATGCCCACCCGCAGGCTTGAGATGTCGTGCCCAGGATGAACTATCTTTAACCCTGCCAAGCCGCTGCAAACGCCTGAGGCCGGAGTAACATTGGATACGTTTTCCTAAGGGACTTTCACTTGGCCGCACCTTTCCTTCACCTCGCGCTGCATGCCCGGGGCAACTCATGACTTCGCACAATCCCGAACCTCCGGTGCCACTCGCTACGGCGCTACCCGGTGCTGTGCAGCGCCTGCCCCTACTCGAACGCCTGAGTCGCTACCGCCAGCCCATAGGCCTGATAGTGACCCTGTTACTGTTCACGATGGCCTTGATTGCCTGCCGCCACCTGCTGAGCGAGCTGGACATCTATGCCTTGCACGATGCCATGCTCAGCGTGCCCACCCAGTCATTGCTGGGCGCCTTGCTGGCAACGGTGATCGGCTTTGTGATCCTGCTGGGCTACGAGTGGTCGGCCAGCCGCTATGCGGGCGTGAAACTGCCAGCACGCAGCTTGGCACTGGGCGGCTTCAGCGCCTTTGCCATCGGCAACGCCATCGGCCTGTCGATGCTCTCTGGCGGCTCGGTTCGCTATCGCCTGTACGCACGGCAAGGGCTTGGTGCTGGCGAAGTCGCACGCATGACCGTGTTTGCCAGCCTGTCACTGGGCTGCGCGCTGCCGCCCCTGGCCGCCTTGGCGACATTGAGCAACCTGCCGGCGGCCTCGACAGCGCTCGGGTTGGCGCCCGGCCTGCTGGCAGCTGTTGCCAGCGCCGTGCTGGTGGTGTCTGCCTTACTGGTAATTGGCTTGTACCGCCGACGCCTGGCCGAGCAACCGGCGGCCAATAACCTGCTCGTTCAACTGGGGCGGCGCACACTTCGCCTGCCGGATGCACGCCTGGCGGCCCTGCAATTGCTGATTACCGCGCTGGATGTGGCGGCGGCGGCTACCGTGCTTTACCTGTTGCTGCCCGAAGCCCCTCCTTTCGGCGCGTTCGTGCTGGTGTACCTGCTGGCCTTGGCTGCGGGCGTGCTCAGCCACGTACCGGGCGGCGTCGGGGTGTTCGAAGCGATCCTGCTGGCGGCCTTTGCCGACCAGCTCGGTGCCGCACCGCTGGCGGCTGCCTTGCTGCTGTACCGGCTGATCTATGTGGTACTGCCACTGCTGCTGGCCTGCGTGTTGCTGCTGGCCAATGAAGCCCGACGCCTGCTGTTTGCGCAACAGGCCATCAAGGCCGCTTCAGGTCTGGCCGCACCGATCCTGTCGATTCTGGTGTTCCTGTCCGGCGTGGTGCTGCTGTTTTCCGGTGCCACGCCCGAGATAGATACACGTCTGGAGCATATGGGCTTCCTGGTGCCACACCGGCTGATCGATGCCTCTCATTTCGGCGCCAGCCTGATCGGTGTGCTATGCCTGCTGCTGGCCCAAGGCCTGCGCCGGCGCCTGTCCGCCGCCTGGCTACTGACCACCGTGCTGTTGCTGGTCGGCGCCCTGCTGTCGCTGTTGAAGGGCTTTGACTGGGAAGAGGCTTGCCTGCTGACCTTTACCGCCGCCCTGCTCGCGCTGTTCCGCCGCTCGTTCTATCGCCCCAGCCGACTGCTGGAGCTGCCCTTCTCGCCGGTGTTTCTGGTGGCCAGCGCCTGTACGGTGGGCGCATCAGTGTGGCTTCTGCTGTTCGCTTACCAGGATGTGCCTTACAGCCATCAGCTGTGGTGGCAGTTCACCCTCGATGCCGACGCGCCACGCGGCCTGCGCGCCGCCATGGGCAGTGCCTTGCTGCTGGCTGCCGTGGCACTGACGTGGCTGCTGCGCACAGCGCCACCCGTGATCCACCTGCCCGATGAAGAAGAGCTGCAACGCGCCAACCGCATCCTGCAGGCCTCCGACCAGCCCGACGGTGGCCTGGCGCTGACTGGCGACAAGGCGTTGCTGTTTCACCCGCGTGGTAACGCGTTCCTCATGTACGCCCGTCGCGGCCGCAGCCTGGTGGCGCTGTACGACCCGATAGGCCCGGCCCAGGAACGCGCCGAGATGATCTGGCAGTTCCGCGACCTGTGCGACCTGCACCACGCACGCCCCGTGTTCTACCAGGTACGTGCGGAGAACCTGCCGTTCTACATGGACATCGGCCTGACCGCCTTGAAGCTCGGAGAAGAAGCCCGGGTCGACTTGCGCCGCTTTGACCTTGAAGCCAAAGGCAAGGAGATGAAAGACCTGCGCTACACCTGGAACCGCGGCGGACGCGATGGCCTGAGCCTGGAGATCCATGAGCCCGGCCACGCCCCGCTGGCTGAGCTGAAGGAAATCTCCGACGCCTGGCTCGGCGGCAAGAACGTGCGCGAGAAAGGCTTTTCGCTGGGGCGCTTCAGCCCAGACTACCTGCAGCACTTCCGCATAGCCCTGATTCGCTTCCAGGGCCGCCCGGTAGCCTTCGCCAACTTGCTGGAGACCCATGGGAACGAGCTGGCCAGTCTCGACCTGATGCGTGCGCACCCCGAAGCGCCAAAGCTGACCATGGAGTTCATGATGATCGGCTTGATCCTGCACTACAAAAGCCATGACTACGGGCGTTTCAGCCTGGGCATGGTACCGCTGTCCGGCCTGCAACCCAGGCGTGGCGCCCCCTTGACCCAGCGCTTGGGTTCGCTGGTGTTCCGCCGTGGTGAACAGCTTTACAACTTCCAGGGGCTTCGACGCTTCAAGGACAAGTTCCAGCCGGACTGGGAACCCCGCTACATGGCCGTGCCAGCCGGGCTCGACCCGCTGGTGGCACTGGCCGACACCGCCGCTCTGATTGCAGGCGGCCTGACTGGATTGGTGAAACGCTGATGACCCGACGCTTTTGGCTGTACCTGCTGGTTCCCCTGCTGCTGGCCGCCCTGGGTGGTGCGCTGGCCTTCTGGTTGTGGACGCGCCCGGCCCCCGAGGCGCGCCTGGAGCAAATGAGCATCAATGACACCAGCATCACCCGTGTTACCCCTGGCGTGCTCCCCAAGGCCCGGGTGGCCATCGGCGTGCCACAAGACCAGGCACTGACGGGCAAGCAACTGCTCGACCTGAGCCAGGCCGGCGAAGCCCAGCTGGTGCAGGTGATTCTGCCGCCTGGCGACTGCAGCAAGCAGCAGCAGGCCATGGAGCAGGCGCTGACCCAACTGCAGGAAAAACCGACCTTGGTCGCCGGTATCGGTCCCGGTGCCGCCCAGGCCTGGCGCTGGCTGGCCAGCCAGAACGATGACAAGGCGCGGGCCATTTCCGTGGGCTTCACCCTCGAACAGCCTGACTGCCAGGCTCCGCTGCCCAAATCGGCTGCCCATGGCCACTGGAACGTCGCCTGGAACGACAACCCGGATGACACCAGTGCCGCCTTCGTGCGCGACCAGGCCAACGCCGAAACCAGCATCAGCGACTACGACATCCACTTGCCACAAGTGCTCAAGGCGCAACTGACCCAAGCCCTGGTCGGCCGCGACGGTAACGCACTGGCCATCCCGGTGGTCGAAGTGCCGGCCGGGCAAACCACAGACACGGTTACCTTGTTCCTCTCTGGTGATGGCGGCTGGCGCGACCTGGACCGCGACGTGGCCGGGGAAATGGCCAAGCTGGGTTACCCGGTGGTGGGCATCGACACGCTGCGCTACTACTGGCAGCACAAGACCCCGGAACAAAGCGCCGCCGACCTTTCCGAGCTGATGCATCACTACCGGCAGAAGTGGGGTACCAAGCGCTTCGTATTGACCGGCTACTCGTTCGGCGCCGACGTGCTGCCGGCGATCTACAACCGCCTGCCCGTCGAGGACCAACAGCGTATCGACGCGGTGATGCTGCTAGCCTTTGCGCGCAGTGGCAGCTTCGAGATCGAGGTCGAGGGTTGGCTGGGCAAGGAAGGCCAGGAAGCGCCAACCGGGCCGGAAATGGCCAAGCTGCCAGCGTCCAAGGTCGTGTGCGTATATGGCGTCGAGGAAACCGACGAGAGCGGTTGCACGGAAAAGACGGCAGTGGGTGAGCGCCTGAAACTGCCTGGTGGTCACCACTTCGACGAGAACTACCCGGCACTTGCCAAGCGGTTGATTGGCGAGATCGAGACGCGCCAAGGCAAGTCCAGCGTAGCTGAGCAGAACTGACAACGGTCAGGGCCGCTCTGCGGCCCCGACCCGGCTGTATAAACCCATTCAGATCTCGACCTGCGTCCCCAGCTCGATCACCCGGTTCAACGGCAGGTTGAAGAAGCGCAGATTGCCGTTGGCATTCTTCAGCAAGAACGCAAACAGGTTGCCCCGCCAGCGCGACATCCCCTCCAGCCGTGACGCGATCACCGTCTCGCGGCTGAGGAAGTAGGTGGTGCGCATTGGCGTGAAGTCCAGGTCATCCAGATGACACAGCTTCAACGCGGCAGGCACGTCCGGCTCATCCATGAACCCAAAGTGCAGCAGCACACGGAAGAATCCGTCGCCATAGGCTTCCACCTCGAAACGCTCATGTTCGGGCACCCGCGGCCGGTCTTCGCTGACCACAGTCAGCAGCACCACCTGGCTGTGCAACACCTGGTTGTGCAACATGTTGTGCAACAGCGCATGCGGCACGGCATCGGAGCGTGCCGTCAGAAACACTGCAGTCCCCTCGACCCGGTGCGGTGGCTGAATGCGGATGCTGCTGATGAACAATGGCAATGGCAGGGCACCTTCATCGATGCGCTCGACCAGAATCTGCTTGCCGCGCTTCCAGGTGCTCATCAGCAGGTAGAGCACACCACCGGCCAACACGGGGAAGGCACCACCCTGGACGATTTTCGGCACATTGGCGGCGAAGAACAGCCCGTCGACAAACAGGAAGCCGACCAGAATCGGCACTGCAAGCAGCGGCGGCCACTTCCACAGCAGCAGCATCACCGCGGACACCAGGATGGTGGTCATCAGCATGGTACCGGTGACCGCAACCCCGTAGGCTGCCGCCAGAGCGCCCGAGGACCCGAAGCCGATGACCAGCAGCACCACACCCACCATCAGCGTCCAGTTCACTGCACCAATGTAGATCTGCCCCTGCTCGTCGCTTGAGGTGTGCTGAATCTGCATGCGTGGGATGTAGCCCAGCTGGATGGCCTGACGGGTCAGAGAGAAGGCCCCGGAAATCACCGCCTGCGAAGCGATAACCGTGGCCATGGTGGCCAGCCCGACCAAGGGCAGCAGCGCCCAGCCCGGCGCCAGCAGGTAGAACGGGTTGCGCGCGGCCTCCGGGTTTTGCAGCAGCAGTGCACCCTGGCCAAAATAATTGAGCACCAGCGCCGGGAGCACCAGGATGAACCAGGCCCGGGCAATCGGCTTGCGGCCAAAGTGCCCCATGTCGGCGTACAGCGCCTCGGCACCGGTCAGCGCCAGCACTACCGCACCCAGAATGGCCACGCCAATACCGGGGTGCACCACGAAGAAGTTGACTGCCCAGCCCGGGTTGAACGCCTTGAGTACTTCCGGGCTCTGCGAGATGCCATGTACACCCAGCGCGCCCAGCGCCACGAACCAGGTCACCATGATCGGACCAAACAGCCTGCCGATCTTCTCAGTGCCATGTTGCTGCACCAGGAACAGCGCCACCAGCACCACCAGCGAAATTGGCACCACCCAGTGGTCGATGCCATCGAAGGCCAGGCCCATGCCCTCCACCGCCGACAGCACCGACACCGCCGGGGTGATCATGCTGTCGCCATAAAACAGCGAAGCGCCGATCAAGCCACAGATCACCATCAGTGTGCGCAGCCGCGGGTACGCCGCCGTGGCCCGCCGCGCCAGTGCGGTCAACGCCATCGTGCCGCCCTCCCCCTGGTTATCGGCGCGCAAGATGAACATCACGTACTTGAACGAGACCACCCACAACAACGACCAAAGGATCAGCGACAGGATCCCCAGCACGCCATCATGGTTGACCGACACCCCGTAGCCGCCGGTAAAGACTTCCTTGAGGGTATACAACGGGCTGGTGCCGATATCGCCATAAACCACCCCTACCGCCGCCACGAGCAGGCCCACCGACCGTGACGCACCCTGCTTCCCCTCGTGCCCGCCCTCAGCGTGACTGCTTGCCTGAACCATCGACCACTCCCGCAAACGGCCATCACGACCCTTGGTAATCAATCTGCCACCAGGCCCTGGAAGGTACCCCGGCGCAACGGCGCGAAGCATAGCGCAGCGTTCGTCGTATTTCTGCTGGTCAAGCGCCCTTGCGCTCGCTAGAATTGCGCACTTTTTGATCAGAGGCGCCAAAAGCGCCCGTCAAGTTCGCCCCCGATTCCGGCCGGGCGACCTGTATTCAATACCGAGGTTAGTCATGTCCACCACGCCCGCCACCCCCAAGGTAGGTTTCGTAAGCCTGGGTTGCCCAAAAGCCCTGGTCGACTCCGAGCGCATCCTGACCCAGCTGCGCATGGAAGGCTATGAAGTCGTACCCACCTACGAGGACGCCGACGTGGTGGTGGTCAACACCTGCGGCTTCATCGACAGCGCCAAGGCCGAATCGCTGGAAGTGATCGGCGAAGCGATCAAGGAAAACGGCAAGGTGATCGTCACCGGCTGCATGGGCGTCGAAGAAGGCAGCATCCGTGACGTGCACCCAAGCGTGCTGTCGGTCACTGGCCCGCAGCAGTACGAGCAGGTAGTCAACGCCGTTCACGAAGTGGTGCCGCCGCGTCAGGACCACAACCCGCTGATCGACCTGGTGCCGCCACAGGGCGTCAAGCTGACCCCGCGCCACTATGCCTACCTGAAGATCTCCGAAGGCTGCAACCACAGCTGCAGCTTCTGCATCATCCCGTCGATGCGCGGCAAGCTGGTCAGCCGCCCGGTGGGTGAAGTGCTGAGCGAGGCCGAGCGCCTGGTCAAGGCCGGGGTGAAGGAAATCCTGGTGATTTCCCAGGACACCAGCGCCTACGGCGTCGACGTCAAGTACAAGACCGACTTCTGGAACGGCCGCCCGGTGAAGACCCGCATGCTCGAGCTGTGCGAAGCACTGAGCAGCCTGGGCGCCTGGGTACGCCTGCACTATGTGTACCCTTACCCGAACGTTGACGACGTGATCCCGCTGATGGCTGCCGGCAAGATCCTGCCGTACCTGGACATCCCGTTCCAGCACGCCAGCCCGAAAGTGCTCAAGTCGATGAAGCGCCCGGCCTTCGAAGACCGCACCCTGGCGCGCATCAAGAACTGGCGCGAGCAGTGCCCTGAGCTGGTGATCCGCTCCACCTTCATCGTCGGCTTCCCGGGCGAGACCGAGGAAGACTTCCAGTACCTGCTGGACTGGCTGACCGAAGCCCAGCTCGACCGCGTGGGCTGCTTCCAGTACTCGCCGGTGGAAGGCGCCCCGGCCAACGACCTGGGCCTGGCCGAAGTACCGGACGACGTCAAGCAAGAGCGCTGGGACCGCTTCATGGCCCACCAGCAGGCCATCAGTGCTGCCCGCCTGCAATTGCGCATCGGCAAGGAAATCGACGTGCTGATCGACGAAGTCGAGGAACAAGGTTCGGTTGGCCGCAGCTTCTTCGATGCACCGGAAATCGATGGCAGCGTGTTCATCGATGGCGACCATGGTTTCAAGCCAGGCGACAAAGTGCGTTGCCGTGTGGTGGATGCCGACGAGTACGACATGTGGGCTGAACCCATCTAAAACGGCTGAGGCCTGCAAAGCCCCTGCCCCGGCGTTCTCCATAGGGAATGACCGGCGCAGGGGCTTTTTTGTCAGAACCCTTGAAACAGCATCAGGACGCCCCTCGACGAGTGGCCTGCTATGTTTTCCCTATCGCCCCAGAGGAACACCGGCATGGCTGCGCTACTGACGCTGCAAACCCCGCGCTTGTGCGACTACAGCGAGCTGGTACAGGTGTGGGAGGATTCGGTACGCGCCACCCACGACTTTCTGCCAGAGGGCTATATCCTGCTACTGCGCGAACATGTGCTGCGCCGCTACCTCGACGCAGTGATGCTGATCTGCTGCAAGGACCGCCAGCGCATCTGTGGTTTCGCCGGTGTCGCCAATGGGCGGGTGGACATGCTGTTCGTCGCACCTGGCTACCGTGGCCAAGGGGTAGGCAAGCGCCTGCTGCGCTATGCCATCAGTGAGCTGAATGCCGAGTACCTTGACGTCAACGAACAGAACCCGAAAGCGCTGGGCTTCTACCTGCATGAAGGTTTCGAGGTCATCGGCCGTTCGGAAACCGACGGCCTGGGCCAGCCCTATCCTCTGCTGCACATGAGGCTGATGCGCACAGTGCCTTGAGGCGGCGCCTGAATGTGCCGCGCTGTGTGTCCAAAACGACGCATCTGACACAGATTCCCATCATCTACTGCTTGCAGGCAGGTACAATGGAGGTCTTTCCCTGCCTTGCGAATTGCCCCATGTCCGAACCCGTCCGCCTGTCCAAACGCCTCATCGAGCAGCTCGGCTGCTCCCGCCGCGAGGCCGAGCAGTACATTGAAGGAGGCTGGGTAACGGTCGATGGCGTGGTGGTCGAGCAGCCGCAGTTCAAGGTTGAGCAGCAGCGCGTCGAGCTGCTGCCGGGCGCCCGTGCCGAAACCCTGGAGCCGGTGACCCTGCTGCTGAACCAGCCAGCCGGCATGGACAGTGAAGACGCCCGCGCCAGCATGAACATGGGCAGCCTTAGCGAGGCCCACCGCGAAGGCGTGCGCGCCCTGCACGGGCATTTTGCCCGGCAGGCCTGCGTGGCACCGCTGGAGCGTGGCGCCAGCGGCCTGCAGGTGTTTACCCAGGACTGGCGGGTATCCCGCAAGATCGAGGCCGACCTGCGTCGCCTGGAGCAGGAGTTCATCATTGAAGTGCGCGGCGAAACCACCCCACAGGCGCTGGAACGCCTGGCGCGTGGGGCCATGCGCAATGACCGCGAGTTGCCCAAGGCCAAGGCCAGCTGGCAGAACGAGACACACCTGCGCATGGTGTTGAAAAACCCACAACCAGGGCAGATTTCCGAGCTATGCGCCTACCTGCGCCTGGAGCTTTTAGGCATGCGACGCATTCGCCTGGGTGGTGTGTCGATGGGCAAGCTGCCCTTGGGCCAATGGCGCTACCTGGCTACCTCCGAACGTTTCTAAGCAATACGCCGCGCTGGAACGCGCGGCACCTGAACAGGATTCTGCTGCAATGAACCACAACGACGTCCTGCGCAGCCTGCGCTACATGCTCAAGGTGAACGACGCCAAGATGGCCGAAATCATCGGGCTCTCTGGCCTCGAAGTGCATCCTCTGGTGCTGGCCACCTACCTGAAAAAAGAAGAAGAGGAAGGCTTCGTGCGCTGCCCGGAACGGGTGATGGCGAACTTCCTTGACGGCCTGGTGATCTACCGCCGAGGCAAAGACGATAGCCGCCCGCAGCAGCCGATCGAGCTGCCGGTAACCAACAACCTGATCCTCAAGAAGCTGCGGGTGGCCTTTGAGCTCAAGGAAGACGACCTGCACGCGATTCTCAAGTCGGTCAACTTCCCGGTCAGCAAACCTGAGCTCAGCGCGCTGTTCCGCAAGGCTGGCCACGACAACTACCGCCCGTGTGGCGACCAGTTGATGCGCAACTTCCTCAAGGGCCTGACCCTGCGCGTGCGCGGCTGAGTGGCCATGCAGCATACGGTTGTCCCGGTCGGCATCGTCCACTCCTGCTTCAAGGAAAAGTTTGCCATTCCGCGCCAGCCACAGCTGGCACCTGCCGCCCGTGGCGTACTCGAACTGTTGCCGCCGTTCGATCAAGGTGACGCGGTCGAGGGCCTGGAGCAGGTCAGCCATGTCTGGCTGCTGTTCCTGTTCCACCAGGCCCTGGAAGAAAAGCCGCGTCTGAAAGTGCGGCCTCCGCGTCTTGGCGGCAACAAGAGCATGGGGGTGTTCGCCACCCGCGCCACCCACCGGCCCAACGGCATCGGCCAGTCGGTGGTACGCCTGGAGGGCGTGGAGCCCGGGCGTCTGCTGCTGTCCGGGATCGACCTGCTCGACGGCACGCCGGTGCTGGACATCAAGCCGTATGTGCCGTATGCCGACAGCGTCGCTGGCGCCAGCAACCAGATGGCCAATGCAGCGCCTGTGGCAATTGCCGTGCAGTGGGCGGACAACGCTCTGCTCCAGGCCCGCGAGCATGCGCAGCGTCTGAGCGAGCCGCTGGTGGAGCTGATCGAGCAATGCCTGGCGCAGGACCCACGGCCGGCCTACCAGATACCACCGTCCGAGCGGGTGTACGGGGTGAAGTTCTGGGATGTGCAAGTAAGGTGGCATTACCCACAGCCGGACGTCATCCGGGTGATGGAGGTGG
>NZ_JBICMC010000054.1:0-101158 GCF_043106005.1 Pseudomonas sp. GLN_2
GACGCCGTCCTTGTGGGAGCGGCCTTGCGTCGCGAAAGGGGCGCAGCGCGCCCCCAGGGCTCTACCCCTTCATCCGCGGCATGTCGATGCGATGCTCATGCACTCGCCGATAAAGCGTCGCCCGCGAAATACCCAAAGCCCGCGCCGCATCAGCCGGCTTCCAGCGATGGCGAATCAGCGCGTCCAGCAACAGCTGCCGTGCCGGGCACGACACCCCGCTTTCAGCCGAGCCAACTGCTTCACCGCGCACCTCCTGCGGCAGATCCTGAAGCCGCACCTGCCCGCCTTCACTCACCGCACAGGCATACCGCAACACCTGCCGCAGTTGGCGCAAATTGCCCGGCCAGCGATAAACCAGCAGCGCCTGCAGCGCGTCATCCGCCAACACCACCTCCACCCCGCAGGCCGCAGCCTCTTCGGCCAGCAACTGGTGAATCAGCCCCAGCCGGTCATCACGCTCACGCAAGGGGGGTAGCTCAAAGCGGGCATTGGCCAGGCGGAAGTACAAGTCTTCACGAAATCGCCCGTCCTCCACCATCGCCGCCAGATCGCGATGGGTCGCACAGATCACCTGAATATCCACCCGATCCCGCCGCGCCGCACCCAGCGGCGCCACCTCGCCCTCCGCCAGCACCCGCAGCAGGCGGGTTTGCAGGTTCAGCGGCATGTCCCCGATCTCGTCGAGGAACAGCGTACCGCCATCGGCCTGCTGCAACAGCCCTTGCATGCCTTTGCTGGAAGCCCCGGTGAAGGCCCCGGCCACATAGCCGAACAACTCGCTCTCGATCAGGCTTTCCGGGATGGCCGCGCAGTTCAGGGTAACGAACGGGCCATCACAGCGCTGGCTTTGCTGGTGCAGCTGGCGGGCGAATACCTCCTTGCCGGCCCCGGTCTCACCCAGTACCAGCACCGCCAGGTTGCAGTCCTTGACCCGCGTGGCCAACCGCAGGTGTTGCTCGATACGGGTGTCCTGGGCCTGGCGCAAAGGCTGCGCACGCTGGCGTTGCTGCGGTGCGCTGACCCGGCCATACAAACCGCCCAGACCAGGCAGACGCTGGGCGGACGACGCGCTCACCCGGCGCAGTTGGTCGATGTCGAACAGTTCGCCAATATGCTCGGGCAAGCGCCCCAGGCGCTCCACCAGCCGATGCCGCGCCAGGCTGTTGATTGCCTGCAAGCGGCCATCGGCATCCCAGGCCAGCAGGTAATCGGGTTGGCTCTCCATATAGCCCGGCGTGCCATGCGCACGCATCACCCAGTGGCCCTGGGCGCTGTGCATGAAGAAAGCGTTTTCGATCTCGCGGGCGGTCTGCTCGACCAGTTGGCGGATCAGGTGCTGGCTGCGCCGATCGTCCGGCGACTGCAAGGCCGACACATCGACCACGCCCAGCAACTCGCCCAACGGGTCGAACACCGGCGCCGCGGTGCAGGTCAGGCCAATGAAGGCGGCGCGAAAGTGATCGCGCTTGTGCACCGTGACCGGGGCCTTGCTGGTCAGCACCGCCGCCACACCGCATGTGCCCTCCTCGCCCTCCGACCAGCAGGTCCCCAGATACAGCCCGGCCTTGCGACAGTCGTTGCGGATGGCCGACTCGACCCGGTAATCGATGGTGCGCCCCTGGGCATCGGTAAGCAGCACGCAGTAGTCAGCGCCGCGCACCCGTTCGTGCAAGCGCGCCACGGCATCGCTGGCGATGCGCAGGAACAGTTCGGCGCGTTCGCGGCATTCGTTGAGCAGGCTTTGGGAAAGGATCCGCGGCCCCTGCTGGGAACCGGGGTCGAGGCGGTACACATCCATGGAGCGGCGCCATGAATCGAGGATCAGCGGTGGTACCGGTGCCTGCGGCAGGCGATCGGCATTCTTCAACACCCTGCTGACGCAGTCCACATGGGCTCGGGAGTTCGCGGCAAGCATTCAGGCCCTCCGGTTCTCGTTGCTGTTTTTATCGTTGTCCGGCCATTAAGCGCCTCTGGGCATGCCCCGACAAGCACTGTGTGATTACCGGCTGGCTTGAGACGCAGCGTCTCAGTGTCTCGGCAACGCAGGCCCGGAGCTGGCACCCAGCGTCTCGCCGCCACATCCGTGAAGACCTGCCCGAACACGACCAGAACCCTCTAGCCCGGCCACTTCAGCCATCGCGAAGAAAGCTGGCACCCCGCTTGCTCCTCCCCTTGCAAACAAAAATACGAGGTGCGCCATGCCGCTACCCGCCCCGATTGTCGGGATCATTGCCAACCCTGCCTCTGGCCGCGACCTGCGCCGCCTGACCGCCAATGCCGGGCTCTATTCAAGCACCGACAAGGCCTCGGCTATCCAGCGCCTGCTGGCCGCTTTCGGCGCCACCGGCATCGGCCAGGTGTTGTTGCCCAGCGACATGACCGGCATCGCTGCCGCCGTGCTCAAGGCCAGCCAGGGCCCAGGGGCCCGTGACCAGCACTGGCCGGCCATCGAGATCCTCGACCTGCCACTGAGCCAGACCGTGGCCGATACCCGCCTGGCTACCCGGCGCATGGTCGAGCGCGGCGTGGCGATGATCGCCGTGCTGGGCGGTGATGGCACCCACAAGGCGGTCGCCGCCGAGGCCGGTGACGTGCCGCTGCTGACCCTGTCCACCGGCACCAACAACGCCTTCCCCGAACTTCGTGAAGCCACCAGCGCGGGCCTGGCCGGTGGCCTGCTTGCCAGTGGCCGGGTACCGGCCAGCATCGGCTTGCGCCGCAACAAACGCTTACTGGTAAACGTGCCTGAACAACAGCTGGCCGAATGGGCCTTGGTCGAGGTGGCCGTATCGCCGCAGCGCTTCATCGGTGCCCGTGCGCTCAGCCGCAGCGAGGACCTCTGCGAAGTCTTCGCCTGCTTCGCCGAACCCCACGCCATCGGCCTGTCGGCCCTGTGCGGTCTGTGGTGCCCGGTGTCACGGCAAGACCCGCACGGCGCCTGGGTACGCCTGGCCCCCGACGCCGAACAGGCGCTGTTGGCGCCGTTGGCGCCCGGCCTGCTGCAAGCCTGCGGCATCACGGCCTGCGGTCCGCTGACACCCGGCGTCGCCCAGCGCCTGAGCCTGGCCAGCGGCACCCTGGCCCTGGACGGCGAACGCGAAATCGAATTCGCCGAGCATGACACACCCACCATCACCCTCGACCACCAAGGCCCACTCAGTGTGGACGTCGAGGCCGTGCTGGCGCATGCCGCCCGCCACCACCTGCTGGCCGTCCCGCGCGGCCACCGGCTGCACCCTGCAAACCCGTGTTGAGACAACCCCGGAGAACAACAAGATGTCCAATCAACTCAGTACTGATCAACTGCTGCATGCCTATGAAGTCATGCGGACCATCCGCGCCTTCGAAGAACGCCTGCATGTGGAGTTCGCCACCGGCGAAATTCCCGGCTTCGTCCACCTGTATGCCGGCGAGGAAGCCTCTGCAGCCGGGGTCATGGCCCACCTGCGCGACAGCGACTGCATCGCCTCGACCCACCGCGGCCATGGCCACTGCATCGCCAAAGGGGTGGACGTGTACGGCATGATGGCCGAGATCTACGGCAAGAAAACCGGCGTGTGCGGCGGCAAGGGCGGCTCGATGCACATTGCCGACCTGGAAAAAGGCATGCTCGGTGCCAACGGTATCGTCGGCGCCGGCGCACCACTGGTGGCCGGGGCGGCGCTGGCGGCCAAGCTCAAGGGCCGCGATGACGTGTCGGTAGCCTTCTTCGGCGATGGGGCATCCAACGAGGGCGCCGTGTTCGAGGCCATGAACATGGCGTCGATCATGAACCTGCCCTGCATCTTCGTGGCCGAGAACAACGGCTACGCCGAGGCCACTGCCTCCAACTGGTCCGTAGCCTGCGACCACATTGCCGACCGCGCTGCCGGCTTCGGCATGCCAGGGGTCACCATCGACGGCTTTGACTTCTTTGCCGTCTACGAGGCCGCCGGCGCTGCCATAGAGCGCGCCCGCTCCGGGCAAGGGCCGTCGCTGATCGAGGTCAAGCTCAGCCGTTACTACGGCCATTTCGAAGGCGATGCGCAAACCTACCGCGCCCCTGATGAAGTGAAGAACCTGCGCGAATCCCGCGACTGCCTCATGCAATTTCGCAACAAGACCACCCGCGCCGGCCTGCTCACGGCCGAGCAACTGGACGCCATCGACGCCCGCGTCGAGGACCTGATCGAAGACGCCGTACGCCGCGCCAAATCCGATCCCAAGCCACAGCCCGCCGACCTGCTCACCGACGTCTACGTCGCCTACCCCTGAGCCGCGGATTACAAGAACAACAGGAGAACCACCATGGCAAGAAAGATCAGCTACCAGCAGGCCATCAACGAAGCCCTGGCCCAGGAAATGCGTCGCGACAGCACAGTGTTCATCATTGGCGAAGACGTCGCCGGTGGCGCCGGTGCGCCCGGCGAGGATGACGCCTGGGGTGGCGTGTTGGGCGTGACCAAAGGCCTGTATCACCAATTCCCCGGCCGCGTGCTTGACGCGCCGCTGTCGGAAATCGGCTACGTCGGCGCGGCCGTCGGTGCCGCCACCCAGGGCCTGCGCCCGGTGTGCGAACTGATGTTCGTCGACTTCGCCGGCTGCTGCCTGGACCAGATCCTCAACCAGGCCGCCAAGTTCCGCTACATGTTCGGCGGCAAGGCCGTGACCCCGCTGGTGATGCGCACCATGTATGGCGCCGGCCTGCGTGCGGCAGCCCAGCACTCGCAGATGCTCACTTCGCTATGGACGCACATCCCCGGCCTGAAGGTGGTGTGCCCATCCTCGCCTTACGATGCCAAGGGCCTGTTGATCCAGGCGATCCGCGACAACGACCCGGTGATCTTCTGCGAACACAAACTGCTGTACAGCATGCAGGGTGAGGTGCCGGAAGAGGTGTACACCGTACCGTTCGGCGAAGCCAACTTCTTGCGCGATGGCGACGACGTGACCCTCGTTACCTACGGGCGCATGGTGCATGTGGCGCTGGAGGCCGCCAACAACCTGGCCCGCCAGGGCATCGACTGCGAGGTACTGGACTTGCGCACTACCAGCCCGCTGGACGAGGACAGCATTCTGGAAAGTGTGGAGAAGACCGGCCGCCTGGTGGTGATCGATGAAGCCAACCCGCGCTGCTCGATGGCCACCGACATCAGCGCGCTGGTGGCACAGAAGGCTTTTGCCGCACTCAAGGGTCCGATCGAAATGGTCACCGCGCCGCATACCCCGGTGCCGTTCTCCGACGCCCTGGAAGACCTGTACATCCCTGACGCGGCGAAGATCGAAGCCGCCGTGCGCAAGGTGATCGAAGCCGCAAGGAGTGCCGCATGAGCCAGATCCATACCCTGACCATGCCCAAGTGGGGCCTGTCGATGACCGAGGGCCGGGTGGACACCTGGCTCAAGCAGGAAGGTGACGAAATCAGCAAGGGCGACGAGGTGCTGGACGTCGAGACCGACAAGATCAGCAGCAGCGTCGAAGCGCCGTTCAGCGGCGTGCTGCGCCGCCAGGTGGCCAAGCCGGATGAAACCCTGCCCGTCGGCGCACTGCTGGCGGTGGTGGTCGAAGGCGAAGCAGAAGAGGCCGAGATCGATGCCGTGGTACAGCGCTTCCAGGCCGAGTTCGTCGCCGAAGGCGGCGCCGACCAGAGCCAAGGGCCGGCCCCTCAGAAGGCGGAAGTCGGCGGGCGCCTGCTGCGCTGGTTCGAGCTGGGTGAAGGCGGCACACCGCTGGTGCTGGTGCACGGGTTTGGCGGTGACCTCAACAACTGGCTGTTCAACCACCCGGCACTGGCTGCCGAGCGGCGGGTCATCGCCCTCGACCTGCCGGGCCACGGCGAGTCGGCCAAGGCCCTGCAGCGGGGCGACCTGGATGAGTTGAGCGAAACCGTGCTCGCCCTGCTCGACCACCTGAACATCGCCAAGGCCCACCTGGCCGGCCATTCCATGGGCGGTGCCGTCAGCCTCAACGTGGCGCGCCTGGCCCCGCAGCGGGTGGCCAGCCTGAGCCTGGTGGCCAGCGCCGGTCTGGGCGAAGCGATCAACGGGCAGTACTTGCAAGGTTTCGTCACCGCGGCCAACCGCAATGCACTCAAACCGCAGATGGTGCAATTGTTTGCCGACCCGGCGCTGGTCACTCGGCAAATGCTGGAGGACATGCTCAAGTTCAAGCGCCTGGAAGGTGTGGACCAGGCCCTGCGGCAGCTGGCAGGGGCGCTCGCCGACGGCGACCGGCAGCGCCACGACTTGCGCGGGGTCCTTGGCAATCACCCGGCACTGGTGGTGTGGGGTGGCAAGGATGCGATCATCCCGGCCAGCCACGCCGAGGGCCTGGAAGCCGAAGTACAGGTGCTGCCAGAGGCCGGCCACATGGTGCAGATGGAGGCGGCCGAACAGGTCAACCAGCAACTGCTCGCATTCCTGCGCAAGCACTAAGCCCTTTTCGTGAGCCTGGAGAACAACAATGAATGACCTGAGCCACACCCACATGCGCGCGGCCGTCTGGCATGGCCGCAACGATATTCGTGTCGAACAGGTACCTTTGCCGGCCGACCCAGCGCCGGGCTGGGTGCAGATCAAGGTGGACTGGTGCGGCATCTGCGGCTCCGACCTGCACGAATATGTTGCCGGCCCGGTGTTCATCCCGGTAGAGGCCCCGCACCCGCTGACCGGCATTCAGGGCCAGTGCATCCTCGGCCACGAATTCTGCGGCCACATCGCCAAGCTTGGCGAAGGCGTGGAAGGCTATGCCGTAGGCGACCCGGTGGCGGCAGACGCGTGCCAGCATTGTGGTACCTGCTATTACTGCACCCATGGCCTGTACAACATCTGCGAACGCCTGGCGTTCACCGGCCTGATGAACAACGGGGCCTTCGCCGAGCTGGTCAACGTGCCCGCCAACCTGCTCTACCGGCTGCCGCAGGGCTTCCCTGCCGAAGCCGGGGCACTGATCGAACCGCTGGCGGTGGGTATGCACGCGGTGAAAAAGGCCGGCAGCCTGCTTGGGCAAACCGTTGTAGTGGTGGGGGCCGGCACCATCGGCCTTTGCACCATCATGTGTGCCAAAGCCGCGGGCGCAGCACAGGTTATCGCCCTGGAAATGTCCTCAGCACGCAAAGCCAAGGCCAAAGAGGTAGGCGCCAACGTGGTGCTGGACCCCAGCCAGTGCGATGCCCTGGCAGAAATCCGCGCACTGACTGCAGGGCTGGGCGCCGATGTGAGCTTTGAGTGCATTGGCAACAAACATACGGCCAAGCTGGCCATCGACACCATCCGCAAGGCGGGCAAATGCGTGCTGGTGGGTATTTTCGAAGAGCCCAGCGAGTTCAACTTCTTCGAACTGGTGTCCACCGAGAAGCAGGTGCTGGGGGCGTTGGCGTACAACGGCGAGTTTGCTGACGTGATTGCCTTCATTGCTGATGGTCGGCTGGATATTCGCCCGCTGGTAACCGGCCGGATCGGATTGGAGCAGATTGTCGAGCTGGGCTTTGAGGAACTGGTGAACAACAAAGAGGAGAACGTGAAGATCATCGTTTCACCTGGTGTGCGCTGATTGCACCTTGAAGGTAACGTGGCACCTGTGGGAGCGGGCGGGCCCGCGAACAATGCAACACGGTGGAGGGCACCGGCTTCGCCGATGTTCGCGGTTGAAGCCGCTCCTACAGGGTTCGCGCCGGGTACAAGGCCTGTGCGCCGACACAGGGGCTCGCTGTCTCAGGATCCCATTCTGCGTCATACTCGGCAGACCTATTGCCCGGTCATCGCCATGCGTCCACTGCTCCCCATTACCCTGGTCCTGCTGCTCGCCGCCTGTGGCGATGGCGAATCGCTGCTCCCGCCGGACGCACGGCTGCCTGACGGTGGGCGTTACCGGGGGCAGGTGGTCGATGGCCTGCTGCAGGGTGAGGGCCGGATCGACTACCCCAATGGCAGCTGGTACGCCGGCAGCTTCAAGGACGGCCAGTGGCACGGCCAGGGCGAATGGCATGGCCAGAATGGCGAGGTCTACCGCGGCCAGTTCGCCGAGGGGCTGTTTCAGGGCCTGGGCGAGCTGACCACCCCGGGCAGCCACTATAGCGGCACCTTCCGCCACGGCCGCCGCGACGGCGAGGGCACCCTCAAGCAAACCGACCAGACCTACCGCGGCCAGTTCAAGGACGACCTGTACGACGGCGCAGGCCAACTGGAGCTGGCCGACGGCAGTCGCTACCAAGGCCTGTTCGCCAAGGGCAAGCCCAACGGCGCCGGGGTGCGCAGCGATGCCAGCGGCAACCAGTTCAGCGGCCACTTCGTCAACGGCCAGCTACAAGGCGCCGGCACCTACGACAGCGTTGATGGCGAGCAGTACATCGGCGAGTTCAAGGACAACCGCCTGGAGGGCCGAGGCCGCTACGAAAATGCCGATGGCGACGTGTGGATCGGTGAATTCAAGGACGGCTCGCTGATCGGCGAAGGCGAGTTGCTGGGCAGCGATGGCAGCCACTACAAGGGTGAGTTCGCCGACTGGCGTCTGTCGGGCCAGGGCAGCCTGCAACTGGCCGACGGCAGCAAGTACATCGGCGGTTTCCTGAACGATGCCTACCATGGCCATGGGCGGCTGATTCTGCCCACTGGCAAGGTCGAAAGCGGAACATGGGCCAACGGCGTGCGCGTGCGCGACCAGAATGGCAAGCTGCTGCCAGACCCACTGGACCTGGCGTTGCTCAACCAGGGCCGGCTGCTGGACGAGGCGCTGGCACGGGTACCTCGCTCGGCACCACCGATCCAGCTGTATAGCCTGGTCGTGGCCGGCGATGGCCAGCAAAGCGTATTCCTGCGCGAAGCCGACTACGTCAGCAACCTGCTAAAGGTGCGCTTTGGCGCCCGTGGCCAAGTGACCCTGGTCAACCACCGCGACCACATGGCCACACGCCCCATGGCCACCCGCGAAAACCTCTCCCGCGCTGCCGCCACCCTGGCAGAGCGCAGCGGCCCCGAAGACCTGGTGTTCATCTACCTCACCAGCCATGGCAGCCAGGACCACCAGCTGGTGCTCGACCAGCCCCGTCTGCAACTGGCCGACCTGGCCGCTGACGAGCTGGCCACTGCCTTGGCGCCGCTGAAGGATCGCGACAAGGTAATCGTCATCTCCGCCTGCTATTCAGGGGGCTATATCGCTCCGCTCAAAGACGAGCGCACGCTCATCATGACCGCTGCCCGGGCCGACCGCGTCTCCTTCGGTTGCTCGGAGGAAGCCGACTTCACCTACTTTGGCGATGCCCTGTTCGCTGAAGCGCTGAACCAGACCGACGACCTGAAACAGGCGTTTGAACTGGCACGTGCCAGCGTTGCCGAAAGAGAACAAAGGGAAGGCTTCGAGGCCTCCGAGCCGCAGCTGTGGGCACCGCCGGCCGTGCTTGAGCACTGGCATCACCTGCGCCAGCAACAAGCCGAAGAAGCATTGCGTAACGCCACACAGGCCAACGTGAGGGAACAGGCAAAAATGCCCGGCACTCACTAGACTTGTGTGTAACAAGGGAGAGACATCATGTACTTGACGCCTCAGCATGTCCTGCTTGCCGGAGCCACCGGCCTGACCGGTGAACACCTGCTAGACCGCCTGCTCAACGAGCCCACCATCACCCGTGTCCTGGCGCCTACACGCCGGCCATTGGCCGAGCACCCGCACCTGGAAAACCCGGTGGGCGACCCGGCGGTATTCCTTCCGCAACTGGCCGGGCGGGTCGACATCGCGTACTGCTGCCTGGGCACCACGCTGAAGCAGGCGGGTTCCGAATCGGCTTTCCGCGCAGTGGATCTGGACATGGTGGTCGCCTTCAGCAAGCGTGCCCGAGAAATGGGCGCACGGCATCTGCTGGTGGTGAGTGCAGTGGGCGCCGACCCTAAGTCGTCAATTTTCTATAACCGGGTCAAGGGCGAGATGGAAGAAGCGCTCAAGGCTCAGGACTGGCCACAGTTGACCATCGTGCGGCCCTCGTTCCTGCTGGGCGAGCGGCTGGAGCCACGGCTCACTGAACAGCTTGTTGCGCCATTTTCCAGGTTGATCCCGGGGAAGTATCGGGGAATCGAGGCTTGTACCCTGGCGCGAGCACTGTGGCGGCTGGCGCTGGAGGAAGAAGACGGCGTGCGGGTTGTGGAGTCGGATGAGTTGCGCAGGTTGGGCAAGATCTAGGCTTCGCTTGTGCTGGCCTCTTCGCGGGCACGCCCGCTCCCACTGGTGAGTAGTCACCGGAAGATTACGGAGATCCTGTGGGAGAGGGCGTGCGCGCGAGAAGGGCCATCACAGGCCGCCGCTAGCCTGGAAGCCTATGCCGGCCGCTGTCAGCAAAGACAACGGCAGCAGCAGGGTATCGAGCAGCATGCTGCCGGGCAGATCCAGGCGCGGATACGCCGGAGCGTCCGCCCCGTAATGATCCCGCGGGCAACACCCGCCATTGATCACATACAAATCCAGCCGGGTACCGGCATACACCACCGGTGCGCCGGGCTTGTTGGCATCCAGCGTGCGCACCGTGGCGCACCCACCCAGCATCACCAGCGCCAGCAACCCCGCCAGTGCTCGCTTCAATCATCCACCCCGAAGTGGTGCTCGCCCCAACGCGGCAACATATCCTGGGGGATGTTCAGCAGGTTGAGGATACGCGCCACGACAAAGTCGACCAGGTCGTCGATGGTCTGCGGCTGGTGATAGAACCCCGGAGCCGCCGGCAAGATCACCGCGCCCATTTGCGACAGCTTGAGCATGTTTTCCAGGTGGATGGTGGAGAACGGCGCTTCGCGTGGCACCAGGATCAGCTGGCGACGCTCCTTGAGGGTGACGTCGGCAGCCCGCTCGATCAGGTTGTTGCAGGCGCCAGTGGCGATGGCCGACAAAGTGCCAGTGGAACAGGGGACCACCACCATTGCCGCCGGGGCGCCAGAACCCGAGGCTACCGGCGACATCCAGTCTTCCTTGCCATACACACGGATCTGCCCATCGGCCGCGCCGGTGTATTCAGTCAGGAAGGCCTGCATCGCCTGGGGCTTGGCCGGCAACACAACATCCGTCTCGGTGGCCATCACCAACTGTGCGGCCTTGGAGATCAGGAAGTGCACCTCGCGGTCTTCGCGTACCAGGCAATCGAGCAGGCGAAGGCCATACTGGGCACCCGAGGCGCCCGTCATGGCCAGGGTGATGCGTTCCGGCCCGTTCACTTCAGCGCCTCGGCCAGCTTGCCGTGCAGGCCGCCGAAGCCGCCGTTGCTCATGATCACCACATGGGTGCCTGGGCGAGCCTGGCCTTTGATCCGCTCGATGATCGCTTCGAGGCTGTCGGCCACCACGCTGGGTACCTTGCACTGCGCAGCGGTGGCGGCCAGGTCCCAGCCGAGGTTGGCCGGCGCATACCAGATCACCTGGTCGGCGTCGTTGACGCTTTCTGGCAGGCCGTCACGATGGGCACCGAGTTTCATCGAGTTGGAGCGTGGCTCGATCACCGCGATCACAGGTGCCTCCCCCACCCGCTTGCGCAGGCCGTCGAGCGTGGTGGCAATGGCGGTCGGATGGTGGGCGAAGTCATCGTAGATGGTCACACCTTGAACTTCGGCAACCTTCTCCATGCGCCGCTTGACGCTCTTGAACGCACTCAGGCCGTCGATGCCCATGGCCGGCACCACGCCTACATGACGCGCTGCTGCCAGGGTGGCCAAGGCATTGGCGACGTTGTGCTGGCCGGTCAGCGCCCAGTCCACCACACCCTGCACTTCGCCCTCGAACAGGACTTCAAAGCGCGAGCCATCGGGGCTGAGCAGGCGGGCTTGCCACTGGCCGCCCTCCCCGGTGGTTTGCACAGGGGTCCAGCAGCCCATGCCGATCACACGCTCCAGCGCTTGCTCGGTGGTCGGGTGGATGACCAGGCCTTCGCTGGGGATAGTCCGCACCAGGTGGTGGAACTGCCGCTCGATCGAGGCCAGATCCGGGAAGATGTCCGCGTGATCGAACTCAAGGTTGTTGAGGATCGCGGTACGCGGGTGATAGTGGACGAACTTCGAGCGCTTGTCGAAGAAGGCGCTGTCGTACTCGTCGGCTTCCACCACAAAGAACGGCGTGTCGCCCAAGCGGGCCGACACCGAGAAGTTCTGCGGCACGCCACCAATCAGGAAGCCCGGGCTCATGCCGGCGTGCTCCAGCACCCAGGCCAGCATGCTGCTGGTGGTGGTCTTGCCGTGAGTACCGGCAACGGCCAGCACCCAGCGGCCTTGCAGCACGTGGTCGGCCAGCCACTGCGGGCCGGAGACGTAGGGCAGGCCCTTGTTCAGCACGTATTCAACCGCTGGGTTGCCGCGCGACATGGCGTTGCCGATGACCACCAGGTCTGGCGCCGGATCCAACTGGGCCGGGTCATAGCCTTGGGTCAGTTCGATACCCTGGGCTTCGAGTTGGGTGCTCATCGGGGGATAGACGTTGGCGTCGGAGCCAGTGACGCGGTGGCCAAGTTCCTTGGCCAGCACCGCCAGCGAACCCATGAAAGTGCCGCAAATACCGAGAATGTGAATATGCATGGTCGACCTCGCAAAACATCGAGGCAGGGTAGCCCAGGGCGCGACAAATCGCACCCGCTGTTTCGCTCAGTCGCCCCTGGTAATGCCGTGTTTGCGCAGTTTTCGATACAAGGTATTGCGGCTGATGCCCAAGTGCTCGGCAACGCGGGTGAGATGCCAGTGTTTTGCCTCCAGGACCTCCTTCAGCGCTTGCCGCTCCGCGTCGAGCAGAACCTCGGTCCCTCCAGATTCACCCTCGATCTCTGCGGCACTGCCGGACCTGTGGGAGCGGGCTTGCCCGCGAACGAGGGCAACGCCCTCGCCCTCTATTGCCTGGTCGGACATCTTCGCGGGCTCGCCCGCCCCCACGGGAGGTGGGCTGGTGCGGATGACTGCGGGGAGGTCCGTAAAGGTGATGCGGGCATCTTCGCAAAGCGCCACCAGGGTACGCAGCACATTGCGCATCTGCCGCACGTTCCCCGGCCAGTTAAATGCGAGCAGCGCCTGCCGCGCCCTGGGCTCGATGTCTATGCGTTGCCCCTGCGTCTCCTGGCGTAGCAGAAAGTCCAGCAACTGCGCCTTGTCACTGCGTTCGCGCACCGCCGGCAGCGCTACCTCCAGGCCATTGAGGCGGTAATACAGGTCCTCGCGGAAACTGCCCTGTTCAACCCGTTCCAGCAGGTCACGGTGCGTAGCGCTGACAATGCGCACGTCCACCGCCTGTGGCTCTCCCCCGATCGGCACCACCTGGCGTTCCTCCAGTACCCGCAGCAGTCGGGTTTGCAGGGCAAGCGGCATATCGCCGATCTCGTCCAGCAGCAAGGTGCCGCCGTCGGCCTGCAACAGCTTGCCGCGCATGCCCTCCTTGCGCGCGCCGGTAAAACTGCCGCCGCGGTACCCGAACAGCTCACTCTCGATCAGGCTTTCCGGGATAGACGCGCAGTTGATCGCGACGAACGGCTTGCCGCGCCGCTCACTGGCCTGATGCACAGCCTGGGCGAAGGCCTCCTTGCCACAGCCGGTCTCGCCGCGCAGCAGTAATGGCACATCGCGCTCGAACACCCGCACGCTGCGGCGGAAATCATTTTGCAACGCAGGGTCCAGCAGACAGACCAGCGGCTCCACTTCACCTGCGGGCCGCGGCTGGGCGGCCGGCACCGACCACACCGGCGCCCGGGCCTGCCCCCGCAGGCTGGCGAACACCTGGCGACCGTCCAGGGTGCGCAGCGGCCAGGCAGTACTGCCGCCGGGCGTGGCACGGCTGAACATTTCGTCATGGCTGCACGCGAAAAAGCACGCCAACGGTTTGCCCAGCACGCCGCCCCGTACCGTGCCCAGCAGGTTCAGTGCGCTTTGGTTGGCAGCGCAAATGCGCCCATCGCCGTCGAACGCCAGCAAGCCTTCGCTGAACAGGCCGACCGACTCGGCTTGCAGGTGAAAACGCAATAACCATTGCTGCTCGAAATG
Organism: Pseudomonas sp. GLN_2; assembly: GCF_043106005.1. Taxonomy (NCBI): domain Bacteria; kingdom Pseudomonadati; phylum Pseudomonadota; class Gammaproteobacteria; order Pseudomonadales; family Pseudomonadaceae; genus Pseudomonas; species Pseudomonas sp. GLN_2. The sequence goes on from NZ_JBICMC010000054.1 coordinate 13,964, forward strand.
GCGCAGGAAATAGCAGCTTTCGATCATCTTCGCCGACAGGCTGACCAACGCCATGGTGTGGAACTGGCTTTGCCGCGATACGTCGGGGCGCGCAGAGGACACGTCGAGTACCGCCAGCAGGTCGCCATGCGGGTCGAACACCGGGCTGGCCGAGCAGGTCAGCCCGGTGTGACGGCCACGGAAGTGCTCGTTCTGATGGATGGTCAGCGCCTGGCGCTCGACCAGGCAGGTGCCGATGCCATTGGTGCCCTCGCGCGCCTCGCTCCAGTCAGCGCCCAACCACAGCCCCGCACGCTCGAAGCTGCGCCGCTCGGTGGGGGCACTGACGCAATTGAGGATCACCCCACGGGCGTCGGTCAGCAGCACCGCGTGGCCTGCGCCGGAAAGCTGCTGGTGCAGGCTGTTCATCTCATGGTCGGCAATTTGCAGCACCTGATGCAGGCGCTCGCGGCTTTCCAGCAGGCGCCCGTGCTCAAGCACCACCGGCGCTTCGATCACCGCCGGGTCGAGGTGGTAATCCTCCAGGCAGCGCAGCCAGGAGCGGGCGATGGACGGGTCACTGCCGCCCTCCCCGGCCCCACCATGGGCAACGCTATGCACCTGCCGGGCATGGCGCGTGAAGTGATTGCTCTGCATTGTTGTAATTCTCCGCAGATAGAGCGTCAGCCCAGCATCCTCCACCCGGGTAGGCTTTGCAATGCACACGCCTGTGATGTGTCGTAAACGGCACAAAATGTCACCCCAGGCGTACCGGCACCGGTACAGCGGCCCTTTATCAGCCCCGTAAAAATGACTCAAGTCATTGATTTGCCTGGCGTGGCCAACACTGGCCCAACCCTTGCTCTATGCTTTCCAACTCCCTAAAAAGCACAATACCAAGGAGACACACCATGCGTTATGCACATCCCGGTACCGAAGGCGCGAAGGTTTCCTTCAAGAGCCGCTACGGCAACTACATCGGTGGTGAGTTCGTTACTCCGGTAAAGGGGCAGTACTTCGAAAATACCTCCCCGGTGAATGGCAAGCTGATCGCTGAATTCCCCCGCTCTACTGCCGAAGACATCGAGAAGGCCCTGGATGCCGCCCATGCTGCGGCCGACGCCTGGGGCCGCACTTCAGTGCAGGATCGCTCCAACGTGCTGCTGAAGATCGCCGACCGTATCGAGCAGAACCTCGAATTGCTGGCCATCACCGAAACCTGGGACAACGGCAAGCCGATCCGCGAAACCCTCAACGCCGACATTCCGCTGGCGGTCGACCACTTCCGCTATTTCGCTGGCTGCATCCGCGCCCAGGAAGGCGGCGCTGCCGAAATCAATGAAGGCACCGTGGCCTACCACATCCACGAGCCACTGGGCGTGGTCGGGCAGATCATCCCCTGGAACTTCCCGATCCTGATGGCTGCCTGGAAGCTTGCCCCGGCACTGGCCGCTGGTAACTGCGTGGTGCTCAAGCCTGCCGAACAGACGCCGCTGGGCATCACCGTGCTGCTCGAAGTCATTGGCGACCTGCTGCCACCTGGCGTGCTCAACGTCGTGCAAGGCTATGGCCGCGAAGCCGGTGAAGCCCTGGCCACCAGCAAACGCATCGCCAAGATCGCCTTCACCGGCTCTACCCCGGTGGGCTCGCACATCATGAAATGCGCCGCCGAGAACATCATCCCGTCCACCGTCGAACTGGGTGGCAAGTCGCCGAACGTTTACTTCGAAGACATCATGCAGGCCGAGCCAAGCTTCATCGAGAAGGCGGCAGAAGGCATGGTGCTGGCGTTCTTCAACCAGGGCGAAGTGTGCACCTGCCCGTCGCGTGCCCTGGTGCAAGAGTCGATCTATCCGCAGTTCATGGAAGTGGTGATGAAGAAGGTGCTGCAGATCAAGCGCGGCGACCCGCTGGACACCGACACCATGGTCGGCGCCCAGGCCTCGCAGCAGCAGTTCGAAAAGATCCTCTCGTACCTGCAGATCGCCCAGGACGAAGGCGCCGAGTTGCTCACCGGCGGCAAGGTCGAGAAGCTGGAAGGTTCGCTGGCTACCGGTTACTACATCCAGCCGACCCTGCTCAAGGGCAACAACAAGATGCGCGTGTTCCAGGAAGAAATCTTCGGCCCGGTGGTCAGCGTCACCACCTTCAAGGACGAAGCCGAAGCACTGGCGATTGCCAACGACACCGAGTTCGGCCTGGGCGCCGGCGTGTGGACCCGCGACATCAACCGTGCCTACCGCATGGGCCGCGGCATCAAGGCTGGTCGTGTGTGGACCAACTGCTACCACCTGTACCCGGCGCATGCCGCGTTCGGCGGGTACAAGAAGTCGGGGGTTGGGCGTGAGACGCACAAGATGATGCTGGATCACTATCAGCAGACCAAGAACCTGCTGGTGAGCTACGACATCAATCCGTTGGGCTTCTTCTAGACCGCGTCGCCTTCTTCGCGGGTAAACCCGCTCCTACAGGTTCACCGTTTGTTACAGAACCGGTGCGGTACCTGTGGGAGCGGGCAAGCCCGCGAAGAGGCCGGATCTGCGTAACACAAAACCCAGGGCAGCAACCGTGCACCAGCCGCCCTGGCTCGCTTTCTGCAGCACCCATCACCATCGGCCCGGAACCCTTCCGGCCCACCAAGAAAAAAAACAGGTGAATCTATGCCAAGCGAACATTCCGCCGGATCGCCGGCAGGCTCTTCCGTCGACTTCGAGAAAGTCGGCTCTGACTATTTCCAGCAACGTGAACTGAAAAAAGGCGCCGCCGGCTGGGTACTGCTGGTCGGCCTGGGCGTGGCGTACGTCATTTCCGGCGATTACGCCGGCTGGAACTTCGGCCTGGCGCAGGGCGGCTGGGGCGGCATGTTCCTGGCCACCTTGCTGATGGCAACCATGTACCTGTGCATGTGCTTCTCGCTGGCCGAGCTGTCGTCGATGATCCCCACCGCTGGCGGTGGCTATGGCTTTGCCCGCAGTGCCTTCGGCCCGTGGGGCGGCTTTTTGACCGGCACGGCGATCCTGATCGAATACGCCATCGCCCCTGCCGCCATCGCGGTGTTCATCGGCGCCTACTGTCAATCGCTGTTCGGTATCGGCGGCTGGATGATCTACCTGGCGTTCTACATCGTGTTCATCGGCATCCACATTTTCGGCGTGGGTGAGGCACTGAAGCTGATGTTCATCATCACCGCCATCGCCGCCATTGCCCTGGCCGTATTCCTGATAGGCATGGTGCCCCATTTTGATGCAGCCAACCTGTTCGACATCGCCAAAACGGACGCCGTCGGCGCCAGCAGCTTCCTGCCGTTTGGCTATGTCGGCGTGTGGGCAGCCATCCCCTACGCCATCTGGTTCTTCCTTGCCGTCGAAGGCGTGCCGCTGGCCGCAGAAGAAACCAAGAACCCCAAGCGTGACCTGCCACGCGGCCTGATCGGCGCCATGCTGGTACTGCTGGCCTTCGCCTTGCTGATCCTGGTGGTCGGCCCAGGCGGCGCAGGCTCCGAGGCGCTGAAGGCCTCCGGTAACCCGCTGGTCGAAGCCCTGTCGAAGGCCTACGGCGGCTCCACCTGGATGGGCGGCTTCGTCAACCTGGTCGGTCTGGCCGGGCTGATCGCCAGCTTCTTCTCGATCATCTATGCCTATTCCCGGCAGATCTTCGCCCTGTCCCGCGCCGGTTACCTGCCGCGCAAACTGTCGGAAACCAACAAGAGCAAGGCCCCGGTACTGGCCTTGGTCATCCCCGGCATCATCGGTTTTGCCCTGTCGCTGACGGGCCAGGGTGACTTGCTGATCCTGGTGGCAGTGTTTGGCGCTACCCTGTCTTACGTGCTGATGATGGCTGCGCACATCACCCTGCGCATCCGCCGGCCAAAGATGGAGCGCCCCTACCGCACCCCGGGTGGCATCTTCACATCCGGCCTGGCGCTGGTGCTGGCGTGCATCGCCGTGGTCGCCGGATTCCTGGTTGACCCGCGGGTAGTCATTGGCGCTGCAGTGATCTATGCGGTATTAATTGCCTACTTTGCTTTCTACAGCCGCCACCACCTGGTTGCGGGCACACCGGAAGAGGAATTCGCCGCGATCCAGAAGGCCGAAGAGGCCCTGCACTGATCGCCGCCACCCGCCGCGGGGCAACCCGCGGCTCTGGAGATTCTGTATGGCAAGTTTCGTACACACGGTCGGCCACTTGGTCTACCGCTTCGACAGCCTCAAGGACGTGATGGCCAAGGCCAGCCCGGCACGCTCCGGGGACTGCCTGGCAGGTGTCGCGGCCAGCAACGACGGTGAGCGCGTCGCCGCGCAGATGGCGTTGGCCAATATTCCGCTGACGCACTTTCTCAATGAAGCACTGATCCCTTACGAAGCAGATGAAGTGACCCGCCTGATCATCGACACCCACGATGCCCAGGCCTTCGCCCCGGTCAGCCACCTGACCGTGGGTGGTCTGCGCGACTGGCTGCTGAGCGAGGAAGCCAACGAAGACAGCCTGCGCGCCCTGGCGCCCGGGTTGACCCCGGAAATGGCCGCTGCCGTTTCGAAGATCATGCGCGTGCAGGACCTGGTGCTGGTGGCGCAAAAAATCCGCGTGGTCACCCGGTTCCGCGGCACCATGGGCCTGCGCGGGCGCCTGTCGACCCGGCTGCAACCCAACCACCCGACAGACGAACCGGCCGGTATTGCCGCCAGCATTCTCGACGGCTTGCTGTACGGCAACGGCGACGCCATGATCGGCATCAACCCGGCCACCGACAGCATCGCTTCGATCTGCGCCCTGCTGGAAATGCTCGACGCCATCATCCAGCGCTACGACATCCCCACCCAGTCCTGCGTGCTGACCCACGTCACCACCTCGATTGAAGCAATCAACCGCGGCGTGCCACTGGACCTGGTGTTCCAGTCCATCGCCGGCACAGAGGCGGCCAACGCCGGCTTCGGCATCAACCTGAACGTGTTGCAGGAAGGCTACGAAGCGGGTCTGTCGCTGAAACGCGGCACCCTCGGGCAGAACCTGATGTATTTCGAAACTGGCCAGGGCAGCGCGCTCTCGGCCAACGCCCACCACGGCGTCGACCAGCAGACCTGCGAAACCCGCGCCTATGCCGTGGCCCGTCACTTCAAGCCGTTCCTGGTCAACACCGTGGTCGGTTTCATTGGCCCGGAATACCTCTACAACGGCAAGCAGATCATCCGCGCCGGCCTCGAAGACCATTTCTGCGGCAAGCTGCTGGGCGTGCCGATGGGTTGCGATATCTGCTACACCAACCATGCCGAAGCCGATCAGGACGACATGGACACCTTGCTGACGCTGCTGGGTGTGGCCGGCATCAACTTCATCATGGGCATCCCCGGCTCCGACGACATCATGCTCAACTACCAGACCACCTCGTTCCATGACGCGCTGTACGCGCGCCAGACCCTGGGCCTGAAGCCCGGCCCGGAATTCGAGGCATGGCTGGCCCGCACCGGTATCTTCACCCAGGCCGATGGCCGGGTGCGCTTCGGTGACAACCTGCCGCCGGCCTTCCGCCAGGCCTTGGCACAGCTTGCATAGGGATGACCATGGACCATCGCACGCCTACCCCCGACAACCCTTGGCTGGCCCTGCGCAACCTGACCCCGGCGCGCATCGCCCTGGGCCGCACCGGCACCAGCCTGCCGACCGGGGCGCAGCTGGACTTCCAGTTCGCCCATGCCCAGGCACGAGATGCCGTGCACCTGGCTTTCGACCACGCCGGCCTGGCCAGCCAGCTGAGTGACCGCGGGCGCGAAAGCCTGGTGTTGCACAGCGCTGCCAGCGATCGCCACCAGTACCTGCAGCGCCCGGACCTTGGACGGCGGCTGAACGAAGACTCGATTACGACGCTTCGCCAGCACGCCCAGGCCAACCCCGGCGGCGTCGATCTGGCCATCGTGGTGGCTGACGGCCTCTCGGCACTGGCCGTGCATCGCCACACGCTACCGTTCCTGACCCGCTTCGACGAACAGGCTGCCGCCGACGGCTGGACCAGCGCCCCGGTGGTACTGGTGCAGCAGGGCCGCGTGGCAGTGGCCGACGAGGTCGGCGAGCTGCTGGGCGCCCGGATGACGGTGATGCTGATCGGCGAGCGCCCGGGGCTGAGCTCGCCCGACAGCCTTGGCCTGTATTTCACTTACGCACCCAAGGTTGGCCTGACCGATGCCTACCGCAACTGCATTTCCAATATCCGCCTGGAGGGGCTGAGCTATGGCATGGCGGCGCACCGCCTGTTGTACCTGATGCGCGAAGCCTGCCGGCGCCAGCTTTCCGGGGTGAATCTGAAGGACGAAGCCGAGGTCCATAGCCTGGAGAATGAAGACAGCGCCAGCCAGAAAGGTAACTTCCTGCTCGGCAAAGAGTAAAAAACCTGTCACGGAAGGCGGATTGCACTTGTGCCGTGCATTGGGCAGCATGCCCTTGAACGCTGCTGGCATTCCGCTGTTTCCCAAATGGACTCTGAGGGCCGCACATGCGCATCATCAAAGCAACCTTGGAACACCTCGACCTGCTCACCCCGTTGTTCGTCAAATACCGTGAGTTCTACGGGCAACTGCCCTACCCCGACAGCTCGCGCAGCTTTTTGGAAAAGCGCCTGAAGCGGGACGAATCGGTGATTTACCTGGCACTTCCGGATGATGACGACGGCAAACTGCTGGGCTTTTGCCAGCTGTACCCGAGCTACTCGTCGCTGTCGTTGAAGCGGGTATGGATTCTCAACGATATCTATGTAGCCGAGGACTCCCGGCGCATGCTGGTCGCCGACCACCTGATTCGCGAAGCGAAGAAAATGGCCAAGGAGACCAATGCTGTGCGCATGCGCGTGTCGACCAGCGCGAACAATGAAGTGGCGCACAAGACTTACGAATCCATCGGGTTTCGTGAGGATACCGAGTTCAAGAGCTACATCCTGCCAATCAGCCAGGATTGACTGGCACCGCCCGCTTCCACAAGCAAGGTAGTGATCCTTGTGGGAGCGGGCGTGCCCGCGAAGCGGTTGGCAAAGGAATACCCCTCTACCGTAACCCCCCGCTACAAACTCTCCGGGCATGTTCCTGACTTAGCCGTATAATGGCTCACCTGTCATGTGTGAAAATTTACCCTCCCCCCGGTAACCAAGCCTACGCCCAAGAACACAGGTGCTGTACATGGATTTCAACCCGCTGGACCTTATCCTGCATCTCGATGCCTACCTCGATCTGCTGGTCACCAATTACGGTCCCTGGATCTACGCCATCCTGTTCACCGTGATCTTCTGCGAAACCGGCCTGGTAGTGATGCCATTCCTGCCAGGCGACTCGCTGCTGTTCATCGCCGGCGCCGTGGCGGCGGGTGGCGGCATGGACCCGGTGCTGCTGGCCGGCCTGCTGATGGCCGCTGCAATCCTGGGCGACAGCACCAATTACGTGATAGGCCGAACAGCCGGCGAGCGTTTGTTCAACAACCCTAACTCCAAGATCTTCCGCCGCGACTACCTGCAGCGTACCCACGATTTCTATGAACGCCATGGCGGCAAGACCGTGACCATGGCGCGCTTCCTGCCCATCTTGCGCACCTTCGCACCGTTCGTCGCGGGCATCGCTCACATGCACTATCCACGCTTCCTCGGCTTCAGCGTTGCCGGTTCGCTGCTTTGGGTCGGCGGCCTGGTCACCTTGGGCTACTTCTTCGGCAACGTGCCGTTCATCAAGCAGCACCTGTCGCTGATGGTGGTGGGCATCATCATCCTGTCGCTGGTGCCGATGATTCTCGGCTTGCTGCGTGGGCGCCTGGGCCGTACGGCCAAGGCTCACTGAACAGGTAAAGAACAAACGGCATGTGGTCATTCAGCGCCTGGCGGCGCAAACGTACTCTGGCGCGTTACCCAATCACGCCACAGCAATGGCAGGCCGTACGCGAGCGGCTGCCGATGCTGGACGGCATCAGCGACGCTGAAGACCGCTGGCTGCGCGAAGCCTGCATCCTGTTCTTGCTCGACAAGCACCTCACCTGCCTGCCCGGTGTCGAGCTGGACGACGAGCAGCGCCTAATGCTGGCCGCCCAGGCACAGTTACCCCTGCTTCACCTGGGTGAGCTGAACTGGTACCAAGGCTTCCACGAAATCATCCTGTACCCCGACGACTTCAAGAGCCCCCAGCGCCACCGCGATGCCAGTGGCGTGGAACATGTGTGGGACGGCGAACACAGCGGCGAGGCCTGGCAGCAGGGGCCGATCATCCTGGCCTGGAACGGCGTGCAGGCCAGTGGTGGCTGGGAGGCTTACAACCTGGTCATCCATGAGCTGGCGCACAAGCTCGACATGCTCAATGGCGATGCCAACGGCCTGCCACCGCTGCACAGCAGCATGCCAGTTGATGAGTGGGCAACAGCCATGCAGCAGGCCTACGACGACCTCAACCACCAACTGGACGCCAACCCCGACGCCGAAACCGCCATCGACCCCTACGCTGCGGAAAACCCGGCAGAGTTCTTTGCCGTTACCAGCGAGTACTTCTTTAGTGCCCCCGACCTGCTTCATCAGGCTTATCCACAGGTCTACCGCCAGTTGTCGCTGTTCTACCGGCAAGACCCGCTGGCGCGCCTGTGCCAGCTGCAGGCGGAACACCCCGAGTACCGCGAAAGCCACGCCTGACGGGCCCGCACATCAGGCCAAGCGTGGCATGCCCCGGCAGAATGTGCCTATAATCGCCGCCACTTTTTGGTCAAACACGGGGGCACTGCCCAATGAGCTACAGCAAGATTCCGGCGGGCAAAGACCTGCCGAACGACATCTACGTCGCCATCGAGATCCCGGCCAACCACGCGCCGATCAAATACGAAATCGACAAAGACAGCGACACGCTGTTCGTCGACCGTTTCATGGCTACCCCAATGTTCTACCCAGCCAACTATGGCTTCATCCCGAACACCCTGGCTGACGACGGTGACCCGCTGGACGTGCTGGTGGTTACCCCTTACCCAGTGGCCCCAGGCTCGGTTATCCGCGCCCGTCCGGTTGGCGTGCTGAACATGACCGACGACGGTGGCGGCGACGCCAAGGTCATCGCTGTTCCTCACGACAAGCTGTCGCAGCTGTACGTTGACGTCAAGGAATACACCGACCTGCCAGCCCTGCTGATCCAGCAGATCGAGCACTTCTTTGCCAACTACAAAGATCTCGAGAAGGGCAAGTGGGTCAAGATCGAAGGCTGGGAAGGCGCCGACGCCGCCCGTGCCGCGATCACCAAATCGGTCGCTGCCTACAAGGGCTGATTCCGATTGCAGGAGAAACCCCGCTTAGGCGGGGTTTTTTTATGCAGGAATGGGCAATACGCACATTACTGGTAATAAATCCTACGCCGTCCTACACCAGAGCCTTACAAACAACCACTTTTCATACAAACCCCGTCAACATCCGGTTCATATCCTGTCTGGCAATTCGCCGCTACACTCGCCGCCATGAACACTTCCGGCGACCGCCTCAGGGCCCTGCTCCAAGAATGTGGCCTAACCCCTTCCGATTTCGCCGCCCAGCGCAGCGTCACAGCACAGCACGTCAACAACTGGTTCAAACGCGGTGTACCTTTGGCCCGGCTGGACGAACTGGCCGATCTGTTCTGTGTGCACCGACGTTGGCTGCGCACCGGTGAAGGCCCCAAACACCCCAATCCACTCCTGCGCAACGGCCTTCCACGGCCAGTGCCCGCCAACCCGCTTACCCCGCTGTCGGGCCATCGTGGCCGGTTATTGAAGGTGCCCTACTACGAAGTGAGCAACGGCTTGCTGTCGCCAGTGAGCAGCAAGCACCTGCGCTTGCCGGCAAAAGCCCTGAAGGGTTTGGGTGTGCAAGCCGGCAACGCAATCTGCCTGGCAATGCCGGCCAGCAACATGCTCCCGCTGATTTCCCTGGAAGCTACCCTGGCCATTGATCTGGGCATGACCCGGGTGGTCGAGGGCGAAACCTATGCCCTGCTGCAAAACGGCATGCTCAGGGTAAACAACCTCAGTCTTGGCCCGCACGGCACCCTGTACCTGCACAGCCATGACCGGCGCAACTACACGGTCGAACGCTACACCGCTGCCCAGCGTCAGGCGCAGGGCCTGGAAATTCTTGGCTGGGTGTTCCACTGGTCACATTTCCGCCAGCAGCGGCCCAGTTGAAGCGCCCTGGGCAATTTTTTGCTGGGCATCCTGCGCCCGCCCTTGTATGCTACGCCGCACATTAAGCCCCGACCGGCGCGAGCCGCGTTCCAGAGGGCTCGGCGATATCCCACACGGGCATCTGCCATCTCTTTCAGGCCCTTGATGGCCACACAGTTAAGGCGATTGCGACTTACCATAAATTAGTCGGAAGCGTCCCCGAGAAGCCGGCCACAAGCCGGCTTTTTAATTCCTAACCCTCTGAAGTAAAAGAGAATTTGTGCTAGGCCAAGGTCAGCCCATGCTCTGTCAAAGCACATCCCCCGCACCTATCTGTGCCAAGTCGGCATGAGAATGAAGGCAAGCTATTTCTCACTTGGCCTGAAAATCTCGGGATAGCATCGTCGAAGCCATTGACGGCTCAATAGCTTGATCACCTCAGAACTGTCGAGCAGCGATACACGATGGAATCGCGTCAGCATTTCATCGTAGTTTGTGAGTGATTGCGTATTGAGGCGCAAGCGAAGTGCTGTTCCTTGGTACGAGGTTACTCGGTCTTCTTTACCCGTTGCGCCAAGGAGAAGCCCTGCCCATTACTCGCAATGAAGAAATTGCCCCCTGCTCTTGGCCCTTTCAGTTTGCAGCAAGTAACGCAACCCACGGGAAGCTGACAGAAAAGTAATGTCGGGCTCAGTTATCTGACAGCCTCAGGTAGCTAGATTGTCCTTGAGCATAGCGCCATCAGGCCTGTCCGCTTGATTAGGAAGGCAAGCAAACCGGCACACGAGTTGCTGAGACGCGCTTCCAAAAATGTAATTACCCCAGCATCAAAACGATGGCAGCGTCGAGCTTCTTTCCCCCGTAAAGCTTGTGCTCTTTTGAACGTCGTCGAGGCTGATGGGAGCGCTATTGAAACCGTAGGTTGCTACATCCAGCAGCCTGGACACCAGCAATCCATATGAGTGGGCGCAACGGCATGCAAAGTAAAACCACCAGACGCTCCTTCGTCAAAGGCCTGGCTGCCACCGGAATACTCGGCGGGTTGGGCATGTGGCGCATGCCAGTGTGGGCGTTGACCAGTCCTGGCCAGCCGAATGTGCTGACGGGCACCGACTTTGATCTCTACATCGGTGAACTGCCGGTGAATATCACAGGTGCAAAACGGACAGCCATGGCAATCAACGGTTCTGTACCTGGCCCAACGCTTCGGTGGCGTGAAGGCGATATCGTTACGCTTCGTGTGCGCAACCGCTTGAAACAGGACACCTCGATCCACTGGCACGGCATCATCCTGCCGGCGAACATGGACGGTGTCCCAGGCCTGAGCTTCCATGGCATCGCACCAGATGGCATGTATGAGTACAAGTTCAAACTCCATCAAAACGGCACCTACTGGTACCACAGCCACTCTGGCTTCCAGGAGCAAGTCGGGGTGTATGGCGCACTGGTCATCGACGCGAAAGAACCCGAGCCTTTCGCCTATGACCGGGATTACGTGGTTATGCTAAGCGACTGGACGGATGAGGACCCTGCCCACGTTCTATCCAAGCTAAAGAAGCAGTCTGACTACTACAACTTCCACAAGCGGACCGTGGGTGACTTCGTCAACGACGTAAGCGAAATGGGCTGGTCTGCTGCGATGGCCGATCGCAAGATGTGGGCCGAGATGAAGATGAGCCCCACTGATCTCGCGGATGTGAGCGGGTATACCTACACCTACCTCATGAACGGCCAGGCTCCGGATGAAAATTGGACGGGTGTTTTCAAGCCTGGCGAGAAAATCCGGCTTCGGTTCATCAACGGCTCCGCCATGACGTATTTCGATGTACGCATTCCTGGCCTGAAAATGACAGTGGTTGCAGCGGATGGGCAGTATGTCCATCCGGTCTCGGTCGACGAGTTCCGTATCGCAGTAGCCGAAACCTACGATGTCATTGTTGAGCCAGAAGACGAACAGGCATACACCATCTTCGCTCAATCCATGGACCGTACGGGCTTTTCCAGGGGCACCCTGGCCATCCGTGAAGGCTTGCAAGCTGCTGTTCCAACCGTTGACCCACGCCCCCTCATTTCCATGAATGATATGGGCATGGACCACAGCAGCATGGCCGGCATGGATCACAGCAAAATGGCTGGCACGGACCACGGCAGCATGGCCGGCATGGATCACAGCAAGATGGCTGGCACGGACCACGGCAGCATGGCCGGCGTGGATCACAGCAAGATGGCTGGCATGGACCACGGCAGCATGGCCGGCATGGATCACAGCAAGATGGCTGGCACGGACCACGGCAGCATGGCCGGCATGGATCACAGCAAGATGGCTGGCATGGACCACGGCAGCATGGCCGGCATGAGTAAGGAAATGCAGAGTCATCCAGACTCAGAGCTCAACAACCCATTGGTCGACATGCAGACGATGACCCCGACGGCAAAATTGGATGACCCGGGCATCGGGCTACGTAACAACGGCCGCCGCGTCCTGACCTATGCAGACCTGCGGAGCACCTTCATCGACCCAGATGGACGAGAGCCTAGCCGGAATATCGAGCTGCACCTGACGGGTCACATGGAGAAATTCGCCTGGTCCTTCGACGGCATCAAGTTTTCCGATGCCGCCCCCCTGCGCCTCAAGTACGGAGAGCGCCTTCGTATCACCTTGATTAACGACACCATGATGACTCACCCCATCCACCTTCATGGCATGTGGAGCGACCTGGAGGATGAGAACGGCAACTTCATGGTTCGAAAACACACCATCGACATGCCACCAGGCTCAAAACGAAGCTATCGCGTAACTGCGGATGCTTTGGGGCGTTGGGCCTATCACTGTCACCTCATGTTCCATATGGAAACGGGCATGTTCCGAGAAGTCCGTGTGGACGAATGAACGGGAGATCCGAGATGAGCAAACCAATGAAACGAAGCACGTTTTTCCTCTCCGCTGCGATGGCTGGCCTGTTTGCTATTTATGCCCCGTTGTCGTGGTCCAGCGATGACCATGAGCAGCACGCCCAGAAAACTGCCGATGCTGCGAAAGGCAAAGGTTCCCAGGGCATGGATCATGGATCCATGATGGGTATGGATCATGACTCGATGAAGGGCATGGATCATGAATCCATGATGGGTATGGACCATGACTCGATGAAGGGCATGGACCACAAAAAAATGATGGAATCACATGGCAGCGACAAAGCTAAGGCAGGGAAAGATGGCCAATAGCCTGGCGCGACCATCGCTGCTGGCCTTGACCCTTTCAGCCGGCATGCTAGGCGCTGTGCCCAGCTTTGCCGCTGACGAAATGGACCATTCGGCAATGGGGCACGGGTCCATGAAAATGGGCAGGGCCCCGTCGCATGACTCGATGCCAGGCATGGACCATGGGGCGATGGATCACTCTACGATGAACCATGGCTCTAGCGAGCCTGCGACCAGCAGCCGTACCCCGATTCCCGAACTAACGGACGCGGACCGCCAAGCGGCCTTCCCCCCACTGGGCGGGCATCAGATGCACGACAGCGCGATCAACAGCTTCTTCTTGCTGGATCAACTGGAGTATCAGGACGCAGACGACGGCAGTGCGCTGTCGTGGGACGCTTCTGGCTGGATAGGCGGCGATATCAACCGGCTCTGGCTCCGCTCCGAAGGTGAACGCACTAGCGGCGTCACTGAAGATGCCGAGTTGCAAGTCCTCTATGGCCGTTCTATAAGCCCCTGGTGGGATGTGGTTGCCGGGGTGCGCCAGGACTTCAAACCCGAATCCCCCCAGACCTGGGCGGCGTTCGGTATTCAGGGTATGGCACTTTACGACTTCGAAGCCGAAGCCACGGCATTCATCGGTGAAAACGGTCAGACCGCCGCTCGCCTGGAAGGCGACTACGACATTCTCCTGACTAATCGCCTCGTCCTGCAGCCAACAGTTGAAGCCAATTTCTATGGCAAGAACGATCCCGCGCGCGACGTAGGTTCCGGCCTCGCGAATACCGAAGTCGGACTGCGGCTACGGTTTGAAATCGTCCGTCAGTTCGCACCCTACATAGGCGTCACCTGGAGCCGCTCCTACGGCAAGACCGCAGACTTCATCCGCGATGAGGGTGGGGATGTGGATGAAGCGCGTTTCGTTGCCGGTATTCGCATGTGGTTTTGAGAGCCTTACATGAAAAGAACAATTACAACGCTCGTAGTAGCGGGTGCCGCGGCCAGTGCAGGGATATTGGGTGCAGCTTACCTTGGCCTGGTCAACGTCGGCGCTGACGATCCGCATTTCCCTGCAGTGCATGCATTTCTGGTCATGGCTCGGGATCGCTCCATTGAGGTACGCGCACGAAACATCGAGGTACCGAACCTCAAGGATGAAAACCTGATTCGTGTCGGCGCCGGCAACTACAACGCCATGTGCATCGGTTGCCATCTTGCCCCTGGCGTCGAGAAAACAGAGCTCAGCCAGGCGCTTTATCCGTCTCCTCCCAACCTTGGCAAGCTTGGGGTCGGTGGTAAACCCGCCGTAGCATTCTGGACCATCAAGCACGGCATCAAAGCCTCTGGCATGCCTGCCTGGGGCAAGAGCATGGGCGATGAGTACATCTGGGGACTCGTTGCATTTCTGGATCAACTACCCCAGATGAACGCCCAACAGTACAACGCGATGGTCGCGATCAGTGGCGGTCACCAGCATGGTGGAGGTGAAAGTGAAATGCACAGCCATGAAGGCCAACACGGCGACAACGTGCCCAATCATCCAGAGGCAATCTCGGGGAGAGATCATCATGACAGGGGACATGCAGAGGCACACCATCCCAAATCACCATCACCAGAGCCCGCGCCTGAACACCACGGCCATGACGAAACCGGCAGTGATCACCACTCAAAGCCGGCTCAGAAGAAGCATATTCACCGTGATGGTGCGGAGCATACCCATGAAGGCTAATTACGATCCTCCCATGAATCAGCCGTCATAAGTCGCAGAAAAAGCCGGTCAAAAACGACCCCAAAGTGGCGGATTTCAACGCTTTAAAAAGTTTAAAAGTTAATACTAATCATATGGATATTCTTAAAATACCAACCATAAGCCAGCTTTTTAATTTAACAAGATTTTAAAAACATCAGTCACAATCCGCGGGTATCCAACCCCTACCTACGTGCATACGCAGCCCTGCACCTCCCGTTGTGCTCAGCCGCCGCTGTTCACGGGCAGCACACAAGCGATCCTGGCATGTCTGCTTTTTCTTGCAACGCATATAGACATCAAATTGATATTTCGAAATCTTCCAAGGGGGCGGTTTTTTTGAAGGTGAGCGTTTCGCACTAGTCTATAATTAAAGGATTAGATGAATGCCGACACGTGCAGCTATCCTTGGAGATTGCTTAATAATATTTAATCTGAAACGGCTTGGTGTAGTGATGAGGACTTAGCATGAACGCCTTGTTGAAAGAGCTGCACGCCTATCATCATGAGGTGGCTACCAAAATTACTCAGATCAAAGAATTACTGGAGAGGATAAGGCACGGATCCGCGGGGGCCGATGACTGCAAGCTGTTGTTTAAGCAGCTGGAAGCCTTGCATGGTGATGCAGAGCGACACCACCATGAAAATGAAGAGCTTATTCGGCTGGCCTTGCTGGCAACCGACGCACCGATTCACCAACGGGTCATGGCTATCGAGCAAGATCATAAAGCCTTCAAGCGAATTGCCGGACAGCTCAAGATGTTGGAGCAGTCAACGCAAGAGGCGAGAGTAATCGCCGACACGATCGAAGACTTCATCAAGAAATATTATGACCATATGGATGCCGAGGAGAATATTTTCTTTCCGGTGGCAGACAAGTGGTTGTCAGACACCCAATGGCAGGAAATAAAGCATCAATGGCACCCCTCGTAGATTTAATTTTCTTGAATTAAAAGCACGCTACTTATTAACACGCGGCCTCACAACTTTATGGCCCTGATACCCGAGGGTGCAGATACGCTCCCACGTTTCTCATCATTCAGCCTCAAGGCCGCGCCCTTTGCAGGCGCGGCCTTGTTTTACGGCGCACCTGGCAGCCACAGACTTCGTCAGAAGTCATACCGCGCCCCAACCATCATGCTGCGCGACGGCCCGTAGAAGTTGAACGTCGAGGTAGACCCCACCCGCGACAGGTAGTCCCGGTCGAACAGGTTGTTGACGTTGAGGGTGGCCGTCAGCTTCGAAGTCACCGGGTAAGACAGCATCGCATCCACCGTGGCATAGCCCGGTGCATCGATACGCACGCCGCCACTCTCGGAGTGGAAGTTGCTCATCGCCGATATACCGCCACCCACGGCCAAGCCGGTCAGCGGCCCTTGGCTGATGGTGTACTTGCTCCAAAGCGAAGCCTGGTTGCGCGGCATGATGAAGAACGTGGTTTCGGCGTCCCCCTTGACGGTTTCGGTCTCCATCCACGTGTAGCCAGCCAGCAGTTCCCAGTTTGGCGTCAGCTTGCCGCTCACTTCCACTTCCGCGCCCTTCACACGGGTCTTGCCGGATGCAACGGAGTCGGTGGTGGCCACACCATCAGCATCGTACACAGTGGTAGCGCGGTTCTTGTCGGTCAGGCGGAATACCGAGAAGCGCGTATTCAAGTCGCCGCCAAAGTAGCTGCTCTTGAGGCCGAACTCGTACTGCTCGCCTTCACGCGGTTTCAGCACCCGACCATTGCTGTCGGTGTCGGACTGCGGCTTGAACACCTGCGAATAGCTGGCGTACAGCGCGTGGTTGTCGGTCAGGTCATAGACCAGGCCACCATAAGGGGTGAAGTGGCCGTCGACGCGTTTGCTGTCATTGGTGGTGGCGCCGCTGCTAAGGGTGGTGGTGTAGAAGTCACCGCGATACCAGCTGAAGCGGCCACCGGCAATCAGCGCCAGGCGTTCCACCGGGCGGAAGGTCACTTTGGAGTACAGGCCGTACTCTTCTTCCTGCATGCCGGTCTCGGTGCTGTAGTTGGGCGACGGCTTGGCGAACTGCTTCGGCGAGTAAGTATTCACGTTGATCGCGCCGAGATTGGTGGTGCCGTTGAGGTACTCGGTGTCGTAGTTCTTGTAGTCACTCCCGACCACAAACTCGCTTACCTGCCCGAAGGTCTCGAACGGCTGGCTGTAGCTGGCGTCCAGCGAATAAGTGTCTTGCGTGAAATCACGGGCGCTGGCGCGCTCGGAGTTGGCGCCTGTGGTGGCATTGGTTGCAGTGAAGGCGTACAGATAGTTGGTGTCGCGGTGCGAACCACGGGCCGCGACACGGCCGTAACCGCCATTGTCGAAGCGGTGGGTCAGCTCGGCGACCAAGTCGGTGGTCTTGCCGTCGAAGTAGTTCCAGTCGGCGCCCAGGAAACGCGAATGGCTGAAGTCGGGCACCTCGCCGGACAACGTGGCCGGGTAGCCGTTGTGCGGGGTGATGTTCTTCACTTCATGCATCAGGCCGAACGACAGGGTGGTGGCGTCGTCCAGGTCGATGTCCAGCGCACCGTAGTAGGTGTTGCTGGTGTTGGCGTTGTAGTCCACTTCACCATTGGTGTCGTCACGGGATGCGATGAAGCGCCCGCGCACGCGACCGGCCTCGTCCAGCGGCCCGCTCAGGTCGATTTCCTCATGATTGGTGTCCCAGGTGCCGTAGCTGCCTTCGATATGCCCCTGAAACTCGGCGGTCGGGCGCTTGCGCACCATGTTGACGATGCCACCCAGCTCGCTGGTACTGCTGAACAGCCCGGCCGGCCCGCGCATGATTTCGACACGGTCGAACGCCGCCAACGACGGGACAGTACCGAAGATGCTGGCCATGGGCGCCGGCAGGCCGTCGATATTGAACTCGCTGTACTCGTAGCCACGGGCGTAGATCGACGAGCGGCCGCTGTCATTGGTCAGGGTGCGCAGGCCAGCGGTGTACTTGGCCAGGTCATCCAGGTGCACGAACTGGCGATCCTTGACGTAGTCCTGGGTGTAGACGGTGATCGACTGCGGGATGTCCTTGAGCGCTGCCGGCGTCTTGGTGCCCACGGTAGCGGCATCGACGCTGTAACCGCCGGTTTCTTCCGAAGGCAGCATGTCGTACAGGCGGTTGCCTTCGATGGTCAATGCAGGCAGATCAAGCGAGTTGTCTTCGGCCGCCACCTGGGCCGCTACCGTTTCGGCCACTGCCGATAAAGAAAACGGCGCCAGCAACCCCAGCGCCAGCCATCCCCGAACCCGCTGTAAGCTGCCCACACTTTTGAAACCGGTCATGACACACCCTTCGCCCAAATGATATTGAATCGCAAACGAAACAAGTTGCTTTTTGCGAACGATACCGGAGCGAAAACCAGGGTGCAGCAGGATTAACCTTCTTAACACATCAAGGCGTTGCCCTTTCCCTGCAGCCAGTGGGATGATTCGCAACTGATAAAAGTTCTCATCAAGGCTCGCCGTGCCCACCTCACTTCTCCTTGCCGAAGACGACCCACGCCTGCTTCAGGACCTGGACCGTCATTTCCGCAACCGCGGTTTCCAGGTGCACGCCTGCACCAGCGGCACCCAGGCCCTGAATGCCATACAGCAATCGCAGTTTGAACTGGTGCTGCTGGACATCATGCTGCCAGGCATCGACGGCCTCAGCCTGCTCGACGCCCTGCGCCGCCAGCAGGCCGTGCCGGTCATGCTGATGTCGGCACTAGGGGCCGAGCAGGATCGCATCAGCGGCTTCACCCGTGGTGCAGACGACTACCTGCCCAAGCCCTTCAGCCTGGCAGAGCTGGACGCACGGGTAGATGCCTTGCTGCGTCGCGTGGCATTCGATCGTGGTACGGCGCTGCGTCCCGACGTGGGGGAGGTGATGCTGGACCACGACCGCCAGGACGTTATCCACAACGGCAACGCCGCTGGTCTTACCGCTTCCGAATTCCGCTTGCTGGTCACGCTGCTGGCCCACCCCGACGAAGCGTTGAGCAAGCCCTTCCTGTACCAGACCGTGCTGCACAGGGCCTATACCCGACTGGACCGAGGCCTGGATGTGCATGTGTGCAACCTGCGCCGCAAACTGGCCGACATCAACGCCCAGCACCTGCAGATCCAGGCCGTGCGTGGCCAAGGGTACATCCTGGTCGACACGGAGCAGACCTGATGCGTCGCCACCCGTTGCTGTGGAAACTGGCCTTGCTGCAAGTCAGCTTCTGCCTGTTGCTGATCTGGCTCATCTGGACCTGGGGCCTTTCGGTGGAACGCAGTACCTATTTTCTGTCCCAGGCCGACCAGGACTACCTGGCGCGTTATGCTCAACAGGCCGAACAGGCGTGGGAGCAGGACGGCGCAGCCGGCACCGAAGCCTGGCGCAAGCAGGTGGCACTGGCCGAGGACACCTGGGTGGCCGTGATAGGTCCACACCTTCAGAGCCTTGGCATCACCCCGCTGAGCGCCGAGGAAGCCAGCCACCTGACATTCATGCGCAAGCTCGACTGGCCGATGAGCCGGCGCCTGCAGGATGAATTGCCATACGTCAGCATCGAATTTCCGCAACACCCCGAGCATGGCCGCCTGGTGCTGCAACTGCCCGAACGGCTGCTACCCACAGGCCTGACACCCTGGACCCATGTGGTGACTCATGGCGTTGCCCCCGCGCTGCTGGCCCTGCTGCTGGGCCTTGCGCTATACCGGCACCTTGTCGTGCCGCTGAACCGCCTGCGCGACCGCGCCGACGCCCTGCGGGCCGATGACCTGGACAGCCCCGCCCTGCCCCTGCAGCAACGCCGTGATGAGCTGGGTGAACTGGCTCAGGCCTTCGAGCACATGGCCGGGCGCCTGCGCCAGAGCCTTGAGCAACAGCGCCTGCTGTTACGCACGCTGTCTCACGAACTGCGCACGCCGCTGGCGCGGCTGCGCATCGCCCATGACAGCGACTTGCCACCGCCGCAGTTGCGCGAGCGCCTGGACCGTGAGGTGGCCGACATGCAGAAGTTGCTGGAAAACACCCTCGACCTGGCGTGGATGGACACCGAACAACCCAGCCTGTCGACCGAGCCGGTATTGGTGCTTTCCGTGTGGGAAGCCTTGTGCGAGGACGTCTGTTTCGAAAGCGGCTGGGACCGTGCGCGCCTGCCGTGTTCACTTGGCACTGACTGCCTGCTGCAGGCCCATCTGGACAGTCTGGCCCAGGCCCTGGAAAACCTGTTGCGCAATGCCATTCGCCACTCGCCGACCGAAGGCCGGGTCAGCCTTGATGGCTGGCGCGAGGGCGCATGCTGGCACCTGCGCCTGAGCGACCAAGGGCCAGGCGTACCGGATACCGACCTTGAGCGCATTTTCAAGCCCTACCAGCGCCTGGCCGACAGTGGCGCAGGCTTCGGCCTGGGCCTGGCTATCGCCCGCCGCGCCATCGAACTGCAAGGCGGGCGGTTGTGGGCCAGCAATGGGCACCCGGGCCTGTGCCTGCACATGACCTTGCCTGCGGCCTGAGACTGTTTAGAAAGTTAATGCGCTTTACGCTCGATCGGGACTGGTTATCATCTGGGCGCTCAAGCCTTGCGCTCCTTGCAAAGCCCTGACGAGACGCCCGATGAGCAAGAAGACCCTGATGCTGGCCTTGGCACTTGCCCTGGCGGCCCCTCTTGTCCTGGCCCAGCCCGAGCATGACCAGAAGATGGACACGTCGGTGTTACAGCGCCAGGACCTGGCCTATCACTTCAGCCAGCTTGATCTGGACTCGACCGATGGCCTGCGTCACTACCGCCTGTGGGTTGGCAAGCCGAATCGTCCAGCGCCAGCATCGGGGTACCCGGTGCTGTGGATGCTCGATGGGAATGCTGCACTGGGGACGCTGGATCAGCAGCAACTGGACAGGCTCGCCGCGGGCCAGGCGCCCCTGCTGGTGGCGGTGGGTTACCGGACCGAACTGCGCATCGACAGGGCCGGCCGCACGCTGGACTACACCCCGGCGCTGCCGGAGCAGGTGCAGCAGCGTGATCCGCTGACCGGCCAGCCCAGCGGCGGGGTCGATGCGTTCCTGAAGCTTCTGACCGGGCGCATGCGCACGATGGTGTCGGCTGTGGCGCCGATCGATCCGCAACGACAGACGCTGTGGGGGCACTCCTATGGTGGCCTGGCTGTGCTTCACGCACTGTTTACCTGCCCCGGCGAATTCAGCCTTTACGCTGCTGCCAGCCCGTCACTGTGGTGGCGCGATGGTGTGATTGTCCGGGAGGCGCAAGGACTTTCCTCACGCCTGGGGGAGGCGCGCCCGCACCTGTTGCTGATGCGCGGCGGGCAGGAGCCCGCCAGCCCGCATGGTTCGCCGCACGAGAACGACGAGTTGCCTGCGCGCCAACTGGCGGCAGATCTGGCCGCGATCAAAGGCCTCGACGTGCGCTTTGAGCGCTTCGAGGGTCTGGGGCATGGGCCCATGCTGGGCGCCTCCCTGCGCAGGGTGATCGAAGGCATGTCTGGCCAGTGACCAGCCCTGTGCCTGCCCGGCTCAACGTTGCGCGTACTTGAGCACGTACAGGCACAGCTCGCGGTAGACATCGACAGGCAACTGCGACATCAGCCTCTGAGCCTGGCCGAGGGTTTTGCAATTGAGTTCGGCCATCGCCCGACGGTGTTCCGAACCCAGCAGGCCGGCATGCACCACCTGCGCATACTGAATATAGGAACAGGGGAAATCGGCCTGGGGACTGCGCTGGACCTTGAAGTTGATCTTCAGGTCTGCCCCGCGGAAGAATGCTCTGCCCTGGTAGGTCTGCTGGGGCACGAGGAGCCCTTTTTCAGGACAGGTGCTGTGACAGACCGGCAGGCTGTTCTTTTCCGTCTCCAGGCCACGTCGATAGATCACGATTTCGGAACCCGGTACCTCGATACAGGCGTTTTCGAAAGCATCGATGATGGACCTGCCATTGATTTGCGCCTCTTCGATCTGCGTCAGGCTGACCACACGCTCGATCTCATGATTGCCAACGCTGTTGACCACACGGTCCAGGGTCGACCAGTGGCTGAACTCTTTCTGACACGCTATCAGATGGACCTCGCTCTGATAGCCCTGCCGGGCGGCTTCAGGTGGAAAATCAGCGAAATGAGGGCTGTCGAGCGCGGTCTCCATGATGATGTTGTATTTGTTTTCCATCGCATACGTGCAAATCATGGCCCCCAGCCGCCAGATGAACGACTCGGTATGCTCATAGACATGCAGCACGCCTTTGTCTTCCATCGCCCGATAATGAGGGTGTAGTTCACGAAAATGGGTTTCGTAAAGGCGAACATAATTGTCGTAGCGCCCGCTCTTCAGCAGCGTGTTTTCCAGCAAGTACGTCTTACCCGAGCCTTGTGTACCGGCAATGATGAGCATTTTGGGCTTGAGCACGCCGTCGACGTAGTCGCGCTTCTTGTCGAACAAAGTGTCGACGACCTTTCTGAATGCGAGATGGAGATCGGTATCGGTAAAAGGATAGAGAGAGGACATGACGGTTCGTTTCCTAGGTTTGCCAATGTGACCGTCACGAAGGTAAGCGCTGCGGCAAGTGCAAAGGGGTAGATGGTTACTGCTGCAAGTCTCATCGAAGGTAGTAGAACCGCGGGTTGCCACTGGGGTGGCCCTGTGCTGTATGCTTGGTCGGTCTTCAGGGCGGGGTGTAAGTCCCCACCGGCGGTAAATCGAAAGATGAGCCCGCGAGCGCCCCGACCATGTCGGGGGTCAGCAGATCTGGTGCAACTCCAGAGCCGACGGTCATAGTCCGGATGAAAGAAGGCGTCATGCAGGGGCCATCCGGGCGCCCTTGCGCGCGCATTTTGTTCGCCCCGAGACGTTCATCGATCATTCACGAGGAGCGTTTCATGTTCACCCAGCACCACACGCAATTTCCCACTGTTTCCGCCGCCATCGCCGCCTTCCAGGCCGGGCGCCCTGTACTGTTGCTCGACGATGACGACCGCGAGGACGAAGCGGACATCATTGCCGCCGCCGAGAACATTACGCTGCAGACCATGGCCATGATGATTCGCGATTGCAGCGGCATCGTCTGCCTGTGCCTGGACGAAGCCACCGTCGACGAACTGCAACTGGCACCCATGGTGCAGAACAACCAGGCCCGCCACGGCACCGGTTTCACCGTCACCATCGAGGCGGCCGAAGGTATCACCACCGGGGTTAGCGCCCAGGACCGCATCACCACCATTGACGCAGCACTGCGCTCCAGCGCCGAACAGCGCCATATCGTCAGCCCGGGGCATGTTTTTCCGCTGCGCGCCCGCAATGGCGGTGTGCTGACCCGCCGTGGGCACACCGAAGGTTCGGTAGACCTGGCGCGCCTGGCCGGCCTGCGCCCGGCAGCGGTCTTGTGCGAGCTGATGAACCCCGATGGCAGCATGGCCCGTGGCGAGCAGGTGGCGGTATATGCACGGCAGTACAATTTGCCGGTGCTGACCATCGAGGAGCTGGCGCGGTACCGTGAGGCGATGCTGGAACGGGAAGCAGAGCCGGCCTGATCCACCGAACCGGGACGCTTTGCGGTCCTTGTGAGAGCGGCCCTTTCGCGACACAGGGCCGCTCCTCCATCGGTCTGTATCAGCCGATGCAGTTGCCGGAAGTTTGCTCCCCCCGCCCCGCTCTGCTAGTGTCGCGCCGTTCTGAATGCCACCGAGACAGTCGCCATGGCCCGCAAAAAAGCCTCCCTCGATTTCGAGCAATCCCTCGCAGACCTGCAAGCACTGGTCGAGCGCCTGGAGAACGGCGAGTTGTCGCTGGAAGAGTCGCTGGCCGCCTTTGAACAAGGCATCGCCCTGACCCGTGACTGCCAGGGCGCCCTGGCCCAGGCCGAACAGAAGGTGCAAATTCTGCTGGAGCGCGACGGTGAACTGGCTGCCCAGCCCTTCGACGCGGAGCCGGAAGCATGATTGGCACCTACCAGGCCAGTTGCCAGGCCCGAGTCGACGCAGCCCTCGAACCGCTGTTCATCGCCCCGAGCAAAGAGCTGGAACGCCTCTACGCCGCCATGCGCTACAGCGTGATGAACGGCGGCAAACGCGTGCGCCCGCTGTTGGCCTATGCGGCCTGCGAAGCCTTGGGCGCCCCGGCCGAACAAGCCAACGGCGCAGCCTGCGCGGTAGAGCTGATCCATGCTTACTCGCTGGTGCATGACGACCTCCCGGCCATGGACGACGACGACCTGCGTCGCGGCCAGCCGACCACCCACAAGGCGTTTGACGAAGCGTGCGCAATCCTCGCGGGCGACGGTTTGCAGAGCCTGGCTTTCAGTGCCCTGCTCGACCCATGCCTGAGCCCTCAGATCGACAGCATTCGCCTGGCCATGGTTCAGGTACTGGCCAAAGCTGCCGGCCCGGCCGGCATGGTTGGCGGCCAGGCGATCGATCTCGGTTCGGTGGGCCAGAAGCTGGACCAGCAGGCGCTGGAGTTCATGCACCGGCACAAGACCGGCGCGCTGATCGAAGCCAGCGTACGCCTCGGCGCCCTGGCCAGTGCCCGTGCCGAACAGGCGCAGCTGGATGCCCTGCAGACTTATGCACAGGCCATTGGCCTTGCATTCCAGGTGCAGGACGACATCCTCGACGTGGAAAGCGACACTGCTACCTTGGGCAAACGCCAAGGTGCAGACATAGCGCGTGACAAACCGACCTACCCGGCCCTGCTGGGCCTGGAAGCCGCCAAAGCCTATGCAATCGAACTGCGCGACCAGGCGCTGGCTGCACTGCAAGGGTTCGGCGAAACGGCCGAACCGCTGCGGGCCTTGGCGCGTTACATCGTCGAACGCCGTAACTAAACAGCTTCACCTATCCCTGTAGGAGCGGTTACCCGCGAATGCGATCTTGAATTTGCCGACGCATTCGCGGGTAGACCCGCCCCCACAGGGGACCGCGTAACCTGTGGTCGAATGGGCACTTTTCCCACAATGGGGTAAACTGCCGCGTCTTCACACACCTATAACGACTCGCCTGATGCCCACGACGTTTCAAGAGATCCCCCGCGAACGCCCGGTCACGCCGTTGCTCGACCGCGCTGACACGCCTGCCGGCCTGCGCCGGTTGGCCGAAGCCGACCTGGAGACGCTGGCCGACGAACTGCGCCAGGAACTGCTCTACACCGTCGGGCAGACCGGTGGGCACTTTGGTGCCGGTCTGGGCGTGATCGAGCTGACCATCGCCCTGCACTACGTGTTCGACACCCCGGACGACCGGCTGGTGTGGGACGTAGGGCACCAGGCCTACCCGCACAAGATCCTCACCGGGCGTCGTAACCGCATGCTCAGCCTGCGCCAGAAGGACGGCATCGCGGCCTTCCCGCGCCGCAGCGAAAGCGAGTACGACACCTTTGGCGTTGGCCACTCCAGCACCTCGATCAGCGCCGCGCTGGGCATGGCCATTGCTGCCCGCCTGCAGAACAGCGCACGCAAGTCGATCGCGGTGATCGGTGATGGCGCGCTGACCGCCGGCATGGCGTTCGAGGCGTTGAACCACGCCCAGGAAGTCAATGCCGACATGCTGGTGATCCTCAACGACAACGACATGTCGATTTCGCGCAACGTCGGCGGCCTGTCCAACTACCTGGCCAAGATCCTCTCCAGCCGCACTTACGCGAGCATGCGCGAAGGCAGCAAGAAAGTGCTGTCGCGACTGCCAGGCGCCTGGGAAATCGCCCGTCGCACCGAGGAATACGCCAAGGGCATGCTGGTGCCAGGCACGCTGTTCGAAGAACTGGGCTGGAACTATATCGGCCCGATCGACGGCCACGACCTGCCCACCATGATCGCCACCCTGCGCAACATGCGTGACCTGAAAGGCCCGCAGTTCCTGCATGTGGTGACCAAGAAGGGCAAAGGCTTCGCCCCTGCCGAGATTGACCCGATCGGCTATCACGCCATCACCAAGCTGGAGCCGGCCGACAAGCCAGCTGCGCCGAAGAAAGCCAGCGGTCCGAAATACTCCGCAGTGTTCGGCCAGTGGCTGTGCGACATGGCCGCCGCCGACAACCGCCTGGTGGGCATTACCCCGGCAATGAAGGAAGGCTCGGACCTGGTCGACTTCAGCGAGCGCTACCCTGAGCGCTACTTCGACGTTGCGATCGCAGAGCAGCATGCCGTGACCCTGGCGGCCGGCATGGCCTGCGAGGGCAGCAAGCCGGTGGTGGCGATCTACTCCACCTTCCTGCAGCGTGCCTACGACCAGCTGATCCACGACGTGGCGGTGCAGAACCTCGACGTGCTGTTCGCCATCGACCGCGCCGGCCTGGTCGGCGAGGACGGCCCGACCCACGCCGGCAGCTACGACCTGTCGTACCTGCGCTGCATCCCGGGCATGCTGGTGATGACCCCCAGCGACGAGAACGAACTGCGCAAGATGCTCAGCACCGGCCACCTGTACAACGGTCCGGCCGCTGTACGGTACCCGCGTGGTACCGGCCCGAATGCGCCGATCAGCGGTGACCTGCAACCACTGGAGATCGGCAAGGGTGTGGTCCGCCGCCAGGGCGAGAAAGTGGCCCTGCTGGTGTTCGGCGTACAACTGGCCGAGGCCATGCAAGTGGCCGAACAGATCAACGCCACGGTGGTCGACATGCGCTTCGTCAAGCCGCTGGACGAGGCGCTGGTGCTGGAGCTGGCAGGCCGCCATGAGCTGCTGGTAACCATCGAAGAAAACGCCATCATGGGTGGCGCGGGCGCTGCGGTGGGTGAGTTCCTTGCCAGTCAGGCAGTGCTCAAGCCGCTTCTGCACCTGGGGCTACCGGATATCTATGTCGAGCATGCCAAGCCTGCGCAAATGCTGGCTGAGTGCGGGCTGGATGCGGCCGGGATCGAGGCTTCGGTGAAGGCCCGCATGGTCAAGCTCGGGCTCTAGGGCGCTTTCGCGGGTAACCCGCTCCTACGACGGCCTGTGCCGAATCACCGGTGCGTTTTCCACCACCGTGGTAGGAGCGGGTTTACCCGCGAATACGGTAGCGCCGGCAACGGTGAACGGCGTGTGGAAACTGGCCTGCAGGACCGGCCCGTTCGCGGGTAAACCCGCTCCTACGGGGACAGCACAGTGCTGTGGAAACCCTTTGGAACTGCCTATGAAAAAGTTTGCCTGGGCCACGATTCTCTGTACCCCTACATTCCTTCTGGCCGCTGAGCGCGACGACGCCCTCAAACTCCCCGACGTGCTGATCAGCGCCAGCCGCCAGGTCGAATCGCGTACCGCCACCAGCGCTGCCAACACGGTCTTCACCCGCACCGAAATCGACCGCCTGCAACCCACCAGCGTTACCGACCTGCTCTCCCGCGTGCCGGGCGTGCAAGTGGCACCTACCGGTGGCCGTGGTAGCCTGCCGGGCATCTTTATCCGTGGCACCAAGGCCGCGCAAAGCCTGGTGCTGGTCGATGGCGTGCGCATCGCCAATGCCACCTCGGGCGACAGCGGCCTGCAGTTTCTGGACATCGACCAGATCGAGCGCATCGAAGTACTGCGCGGCTCGCGCTCAGCGGTGTACGGCAGCGATGCCATTGGCGGGGTGATCCAGATCTTCACCCGACGCAGCAGTGGCCCCGGTCTGCAGCCACGCCTGCGCATGGCCGCCGGCAGCAACCAGACATTCCAACGCAGCCTGGGGCTTTCTGGCGGCAACGACACGACCCGCTTCAACCTTGGCGCCAGCCTGGACGAAACTGCCGGCATCGACTCGACCGGGCCATCCTTCGCCAGCGATGGTGACCACGACGCCTACCGCAACAAGGCGTTGAACCTGAGCCTGAGCCACACCTTCGGTGAGCGCTTCGAGGCCGGCCTGAACCTGCTCGACAGCCGTGGGCGCAGCGAGTACGACAACCCGTTCGGCGGCTTCGACCCCGTTACCTTCGAGAGCTTCGGTCAACAACCCTACACCGACTTCAGCGTCAGCAGCCTGGGCAGTTACGTTGACGTTCAGGTCACCGAAACCTGGCATTCACGCCTTGAACTGGCCCATGGCGAGAACCGAGACGACAAACGCGACAAGCTCAGCGCTGAGCGTTTCGTGTTCAACACCTATCGCGATCAGGCCACCTGGCAGAACGACCTGGCCCTCGGCGAACAGAACACCATATTGATCGGTGGCGACTGGTACGAAGACCGCGTACACGGCAGTACCGACTTCACTGAGGACAGCCGCTGGAACCGTGCCGTGTTCGCACAGCACCGCTACCAGGGCGAGCAGATTTCCACTGAGCTGGGGGTGCGCCATGACCGCAACCAGCAGTTTGGTGGCCAGACCACCTGGAGCGGCAGCCTGACCGTACCGCTGAACGCGCACAACGATGTGCTGCTGTCCTACAGCGAAGGCTTCCGCGCGCCAACGTTCAACGACCTGTATTACCCACAGTTCAGCAACCCGAACCTGGACCCAGAGCACTCCAGAAGCTACGAGCTGCAATGGCGCAGCCAGCTGACTGCAGAGAGCCGGCTGGAGACTTCGCTATACCGCACCGACCTGCGCGACGCGATCATCTTTGGCCAGGACTCGATACCCCGTAACGTCGCCTCGGCACGAATCAATGGCGTGGAAATGGCGCTGGCGCAGCAATGGGGCGCCTGGCACAGCCAGCTTGGCCTGGCGCTGATCGACCCACGCAACCGCGACACTGGCCACACCCTCGCCCGCCGCGCCCGCCGCACCTTGAGCCTGGACCTGGACCGTGAGTTCGGGCGTTTCAGCGCGGGTGCCAGCTGGCAGGCGGTCAGCAGCAGTTATGACGATGAGGCCAACCGTAACCGCATCGGTGGCTATGGCCTGCTAGGTTTGCGCGGCAGTTGGGCGGCTAGCGACGAACTGAAACTCGAAGCCAAGCTGGATAACCTGCTGGACCGCAGCTACAGCCGCGCCCTTTATAGCTACGAGGGTGCGTATCACCCTTACCGCGAAGAGGGCCGCACTGTGCTCTTCAGCATCACCTGGACACCGGCGCTTTAGCGTCCAGCAACGCACACAAGCGGGCGGTGGCTTCGATCATCTGTCCGCTGGGGCGCTCCAGCCCTTTGTCCGGCACCACCAGCAGGCGCCCATCAGCCACCGCTCGAATCTGCGGCCAAGCCTTCCAGCTGGCCAGTTGCGCCTCATCAGCTGCCAGGATGACCTGCGGATTACGCAGCAGCACGGACTCCACATTCACCTGTGGCGCCGGCTGGCCAAGGTCGGCGAACACATTGCGCGCCCCGCACACGGCCAGGGCGTCGGTCACGACCTGTCGGCCACCGAGCGTGTACAACGGCCGATCCCAGACTTGATAAAACACCTGCAAGGGTTCGTCACGCCGATACTGCTGGCGCAGCTGCTGCAGCCGCTCACGCAGGGCTCGTGCGTAGGAATGGCCTTGCTCGGCACGCCCGATACGCCCGGCAATGGCCTCGATCTGCTCGATCAGCTGGCTGATATCGTGGGGTTCGGCGCTGAAGGTGGCCATACCCAGGCGCTTGAGTTGGTCGCGCTGGGCCGGTGGCACACTGCCTGGCCACAGCAGCAACAGGTCGGGGCGCAGGCTGAGCAGGCGCTCCATGTCCAGTTGCCCTTGGCGCCCGACCGAAGGCAAATGGCGCAGCGCAGCCGGCCGTTCGCCACCGTCGAGCACGCCCACCAGCAGGTCGTCTGCCTGCAGCTCAAGCATGATCTCGCTCATCGAGGGGGCCAGACTGACGACACGCAGCGGTTCTGCAGCCAGTACAGTGCAGGCGAACAACGCCAGCAGGCCAGGTAGCAGTCGCATCAGCCCAGCTGGCGCGGAATGCGATAGAGGTACAGCACTACAACGGTAGACAATGCGAGGAGGATCTGCGGCACTGCCTCCAGACCGACCAGCACCGACAGTGCGGCGACCCAAGCCGGGAAGCAGGCATACAGCATGGCCATGCGCCGCACCCGCGCCAGTTCGATCCAGGCAGCGGCTTCTTCGCCCGTACCGAGCACCTTTGAGGTGGCGATAAGTGCGCGCTTGTAGGCACCGAAGCGCGGCAGGCTGAGGAACATGGTGGCCGCACCGGCGATGAACAGTGGCATGGCCAACACCGGGATCAGTGCATCACCGCCCCCAAAGGCCCAAGCCATGACTGGCAGCGGCACCAGGCCCACCGCCAGGTACTGCCACCAGGCCAGCGCCAGGCGCCGCTTGACCTCGGCGCGAGTCACGCCTGGGGCACCTCGCCCTGGTGTTCGTTGCCCAGCATGTGGCCCAACTTGCCGGCCTTGGTCGCCAGGTAGTAGCGGTTGTGCGGGTTATGCCCGGTGTGCAGCGGCACACGCTCGGCAACCACGATGTTCATGTCGGTCAGGGCTTTGACCTTGCGCGGATTGTTGGTCATCAGGCGCAGCGACTTCACGCCCAGGTGCTCGAGCATCGGCAGGCATATGGCGTAGTCACGCTGGTCGGCAGCGAAGCCCAGGCGTTCGTTGGCTTCGACGGTGTCGGCGCCACCATCCTGCAGCTCGTAGGCGCGGATCTTGTTCAGCAGGCCGATGCCACGGCCTTCCTGACGCAGGTACAACAGCACCCCACGGCCTTCGCGGGCGATGGCCTGCAGCGCGGCTTCCAGCTGCGAGCCGCAGTCGCAGCGCTGGCTGAACAGTGCATCGCCGGTCAGACACTCGGAATGCAGGCGCCCCAGTACCGGCTGGCCGTCCGCGATATCACCCAGGCTGAGCACCACATGCTCACGGCCTGTGGCTTCGTCGAGAAAGCCATGCATGGTGAAGGTCGCGAAGGGCGTCGGGAGTTTAGAGGCGGCAACAAAGACGACGGGCACGTTGTGCTCCTGGAATAAGTAGGAAATTTCTCGTGGGCCGATTGTATCAGCAGGTTGGGGGATGTGGGCTGGCTGTATACGGTGGCTTAAGATCGAAAAGTTCGATACTTATTAAAAAGCCATCGCTCAATCACAAGCCCGCTGCCACAGGGGGCCGCGATGTACCTTGGTGTATTCAGCCTCAGTGCGGGTGACTACCGGCGTTGAACGGATAGGGCTGTTTCCAGTGCTCGAAAATCGGTTTCAGTTCGCCGCTACGCACCAGCTCCTTCATGCGCTTGTCGAACAGGTCGCACAGGGCCTTGGCCTGGTCGTTACGGGCAAAAGCCAGGTACAACGGCAACTCGGCCACGTGGGTACGGCGGAAGCGCTCAGGCTGGGAGGCTTGCCCTAGCACGTAGTCGACCTCGGTCAGTGCGTCGATGTAGTAGTCCACCCGGTCGTGCTCGAGCATCGGCAAAATGCCCTCGCGACGCTGGATTTCGCGGAATTCGTGCACATTGGGCAAGTAGCTGCCGTAATCATAACCACGCACCCAAGCCAACCGGTACTTGCCGATGGTATCCAGGGTAGGCGCAGGTTTGCTGGCCAGCCCCAGGGCATAAATGTGGTCCATGTCGAAGTGCCAGCGCGGGTACAGGTTGTCGTCGTTCTCTTCCTTGTACGAGCCAACCCAGGCATCAGCCTCGCCGCGCTTGACCAGGCCAACCGCCCGGCTGTAGGGCGCGCTCTGGGTAACCACCTCGACGCCGGCCGGCTCGAACACTTTGCGCAGCACATCCCAGGCCACCCCGGTACCGTCGGCATTGGTGTAGTCGAGCCACTCCTCGCTAACCAGATGGATCTGTTTCGGGATACCCTCGGCAGCCGTTACCCACGGGGCAATACTCAGCAGCATTGCCAGCAGTACAGTCCTTACGGCCATTCACGCACTCCCTGTTTCAGGCAACCGCCCACACCAGAACCTGCATGCCCAGCCAGGCAAACACGCCGGCCAGGATATCGTCGAGCATGATGCCGACGCCCCCGTGCACATGGCGATCGATCCAGCGGATCGGCCACGGCTTGAGGATGTCGAAGAAGCGGAACATCAGGAACCCTGCCAACAGCCACTGCCAGCCCTCCGGCACCAGCCAGAGGGTGATCCACATGCCGACAATCTCGTCCCAGACAATGCCTTCATGGTCGTGTACACGCAAGTCATTGGCAACTTTGCCGCACAACCAGAAGCCAAACAGCATGCTCACGCCGAGCAACAGCCAGTATCCCCAGTCGGGCAACATCTGCCAAAGCGGGATAAACGGTATGGCCACCAGCGAGCCCCAGGTACCTGGCGCCTTGGGCAAGGTGCCAGAACCGAAGCCAAAAGCGATGAAGTGCCACGGGTTGCGCCAGACCGAAGGCGGAACGAACTCCGCAGGCACCTGGTTGGGGTGATCGGTCACGGTCTCTCCCTAAAGTGTTGATAGCCCCGCTGGACGGGGGTTATGTCCTGGCCCTGCGCGTCGCGCAAGGTCACGCCTTGCCCTTCGAGCACACGACCGACGGTATGCACTTCGATAAAATCGAAGGCTGCCAAGGGCGCCAGCGCCTCGGGTGGCAAGGTGAAGGCCAGTACGTAATCGTCGCCACCGGTAAGCGCCGCCTGCACGGCTGCTTCACGGCCGAGGAAGGCCTCCAGAGCAGGAGACACTGGCACTTGCGCCAGGTTCACCTCCAACGCGACACCGGATGCCTTGGCAATATGCCCACAGTCGGCGAGCAGCCCGTCGGAGATGTCCAGCGCCGCCGTGGCCCGGCCACGCAGCAGGGCACCGAGGGTGAGCTGCGGCATCGGTGACCAGTAATGGGCCAGCAGCGGCTCGGCCTGCGCGGCAGGCGCCTCGCGCTCGCCCAGCACCAAGGGCAAGGCACCGGCGGCCTTGCCCAGCGAACCGCCGACACACAACAGGTCACCCGGCCTTGCACCGCTGCGGCGCAAGGCCTGGCCAGCCGGCACGCGGCCGAACACGGTGACGGTGATACTCAAGGGGCCGCGCGTCGTGTCACCACCGATCAGGCTCATGCGGCAACGGTGGGCCATGCGACCAAGGCCGTCGGCATAGGCCGCCAGCCAGTCAGGGCCAACGTCA
Organism: Pseudomonas sp. GLN_2; assembly: GCF_043106005.1. Lineage (NCBI taxonomy): Bacteria > Pseudomonadati > Pseudomonadota > Gammaproteobacteria > Pseudomonadales > Pseudomonadaceae > Pseudomonas > Pseudomonas sp. GLN_2. Next base: position 46,930 of record NZ_JBICMC010000054.1, read on the forward strand.
GGGAGGGTCAGTGCGAGGGTAAAGCCGATTGCAGTCGCGCCCATGGCTGCCAGGTCACTGGCCGCCACAGCCAACGATCGCTGGCCAAGCAGCAACGGATCGCAAACAGCAGGAAAGTGCACCCCGGCGACCAGGGTGTCGGTCGACACCGCCAGTTGCTCACCGGGGGGAAGGTCCAGCAGGGCACAGTCGTCGCCGATACCCAGCGCCACGCCCTCGCCACCCTGCGCACAGGGCGCAGCGGCGAAGTAATGGTTGATCAGCTCGAACTCACCCATGACCAGGCAGCGCCAGGATCAGCGCTTGTTCGCCTTGACTTCTGCTTCACGCAGCGCCGGGGCTAGCTTGTCGAGCACGCCGTTGACGAACTTGTGGCCGTCAGTGGCACCGAAGACCTTGGCCAGTTCCACACCTTCGTTGATCACGACGCGGTACGGCACGTCGACGCGTTTGATCAGTTCCCAGGTGGACAGACGCAGCACGGCCAGCTCGACCGGGTCGAGCTCTTCCAGTGCGATGGTCATGCAAGGCACCAGCGCTTTGTCGATTTCGCCCTTGATTGCCGGGACCCCATGCAGGATCTCGCGGAAATAGGCACCGTCGACATCGGTGAAATCGTTATCCACCCGGAACTGCGCTTCGATCTCGTTCAGCGAATGCTGGGCCATGTGCCACTGGTAGAGGGCCTGGGTCGCGAGCTTGCGGGCTTCGCGGCGCTTGGCGCTCTTCGAGGGCTTGCCGGCATCCGCAGGTTTTGGATCGCGCGGGTTGAAACGATCGCTTTCGTCGCTAATCACTTGGCCTCCAACTGCGCCAGCAGGCTGACCATTTCCAGTGCGGACAGGGCAGCTTCAGCACCTTTGTTGCCGGCTTTGGTGCCAGAACGCTCGATGGCTTGCTCGATGGAGTCGACGGTCAGTACGCCGAAGGCCACCGGAACACCGAACTCCATGGACACCTGGGCCAGGCCCTTGGTGCACTCGCCCGCCACGTATTCGAAGTGCGGGGTACCGCCACGGATCACGGCGCCCAGGGCGATGATCGCGTCGTAGGCGCCTTGCTGGGCGACCTTCTGTGCCACCAGCGGGATCTCGAATGCACCCGGGGCACGGATGATGGTGATGTCGCTTTCGCTGACACCGTGGCGTACCAGGGCATCAACGGCACCGCTTACCAGGCTTTCGACAACGAAGCTGTTGAAGCGGCCAACCACCAAAGCATAGCGACCTTTGGGGGCGATGAAGGTACCTTCGATGGTCTTCAGGGTCATTCCGATATTCTCATCTTCAAGAGCGAGGCCGCATACAAGCGGCCTCGACAGGGGTCTGGACTCGAGCAGAGGGCGTCAATGCCGCCTCAAGTCACTCGGAGGGCACGTATTCTACAACTTCCAGATCGAATCCGGATATCGCGTTGAACTTCATCGGCGAACTCATCAGGCGCATCTTGCGCACACCGAGGTCGCGCAGGATCTGCGAACCGGCCCCCACGGTGCTGTAGGTAGTCGGTGCCTTGGCCGGTGCATCGCCCGCGCTTTCGCGGATGTGCGCCAGCAGCACGTCGCCGTCCAGCGGGTGCCCCAGCAGCAGCACCACGCCACTGCCGGCTTCGGCCACTGCGGCCATGGCCGCGCGCAAGCTCCAGCGGCCTGGCTGCTTGACCAGCAGCAGGTCACGCAGTGGGTCCATATTGTGTACCCGTACCAAGGTCGGCTCTTCGGCGCAGATCTTGCCCAGGGTCAAGGCCATGTGCACGTCGCCTTCGACCGCGTCACGGTAGGTGACCAGGTTGAACTCACCCAGCTCGCTCTCCACCGATTGCTCGGAAACACGCTGCACGGTGCGCTCGTGGATCATGCGGTAGTGGATCAGGTCGGCGATGGTGCCGATCTTCAGGCCGTGCTCGGCGGCGAACACTTCCAGTTCGGCGCGGCGCGACATGGTGCCGTCGTCGTTCATCACTTCGCAGATCACGCCGCTTGGCTCGAAACCGGCCATGCGCGCCAGGTCACAGGCGGCTTCGGTGTGGCCGGCACGCGCCAGCGTACCGCCTGGCTGGGCCATCAGCGGGAAGATGTGACCAGGGCTGACGATGTCTTCGGCCTTGGCGTCCTTGGCAGCGGCAGCCTGCACAGTGCGGGCGCGGTCGGCGGCGGAAATACCGGTGGTGACGCCTTCGGCGGCCTCGATCGACACGGTGAACTTAGTGCCGAAGCCCGAGCCGTTGCGCGGCGCCATCAACGGCAGCTTCAGCGTTTCGCAACGCTCGCGGGTCATCGGCATGCAGATCAGGCCACGGGCGTGCTTGGCCATGAAGTTGATGTGCTCCGGCTGGCAGCATTCGGCCGCCATGATGATGTCGCCTTCGTTCTCGCGGTCTTCGTCATCCATCAGGATGACCATTTTGCCCTGGCGGATGTCTTCGACCAGTTCTTCGATGCTGTTGAGCGCCACGCGGCACCCCCTTCTCAATCAGGATTTCAAGAAGCCATTGGCGGCCAGGAAGCTTTCGGTAATGCCACTGCCCTTGCTCGGTTCGGCGGCCTTGTCACCCAGCAGCAAGCGCTCCAGGTAACGGGCCAGCAGGTCGACCTCAAGGTTTACCCGACGCCCTGCACGGTAATCGGCCATGATGGTTTCGGACAGAGTGTGCGGGACAATGGTCAGCTCGAACTCGGCGCCATTGACCTCATTGACCGTCAGGCTGGTGCCGTCGACGGTGATCGAACCCTTGTGGGCGATGTACTTGGCCAGTTCCTTCGGTGCACGCACACGGAACTGGATTGCGCGGGCGTTATCGCTGCGCGAAATGATTTCGCCAACCCCGTCGACGTGGCCGCTGACCAGGTGCCCGCCCAGGCGGGTGGTGGGGGTCAGGGCTTTTTCCAGGTTGACCTTGCTGCCGCTCTTGAGGTCGATGAAGGCGGTGCGCTTGAGGGTTTCGACGCTGACATCGGCCCAGAAGCCGTCGCCCGGCAGTTCTACGGCCGTGAGGCATACACCGTTGACGGCGATGCTGTCGCCGAGCTTGACGTCCCCCAGGTCGAGCTTGCCGGTTTCTACATAGACGCGCACGTCTCCACCCTTGGGGGTCAGGCTGCGGATGGTGCCGATGGATTCGATGATGCCGGTGAACATGGGGTCTTCCTCAAAAACGGTTTGCGCGGGGCAAGCCCGGCATTATACGCCGGGTGCTGGCAGGGGGATGGCCGTGACCCGCCAGTCATCGCCCACTGCGCGCATTTCGGTAATTTTCAGCCGTGGTGCTTCGCTCATCTTGTCCATCGGCCAGTCCAGCAGTGGCCGGGCCTGAGAGCCCAGGAAGGTGCCAGCGACGAACAGCTGGTACTCGTCGACCAGGCCTTGCCGAGCGAAGGCACCGACCAGGCCGGCACCGGCTTCCAGCAGGATTTCGTTGACGCCGCGGGCAGCCAGGGCGCGAAGCAGCGCCGCCAGGTCGACCTGGCCATTGTCGCCCGGCAAGCTGAGCAATTCGTGGCCGGCAGCGGCATAGCGCGGGTCATCTGCGACAGCAGTCACCACCAGCGTTGGGCCCGCCTGGAAGAACGGCGCCGCCAGTGGCAGGCGCAGGCGGCCATCGACCAGCACCCGCAAGGGTGTGCGGCTGAGTGCCAGGGCGGCTGTTTCGGCATCCAGGCCCAGCTCGGCGCCACGCACGGTCATGCGTGCGTTGTCTGCCAGCACGCTGGCGGCGCTGGTCAGCACCACGCTGGAGCGGGCGCGCAAGCGCTGCACGGCTGAGCGCGCGGCCGGCCCGGTGATCCACTGGCTTTCACCACTAGCCATGGCCGTGCGGCCGTCCAGGCTCATGGCCAGCTTGGCGCGAACGAACGGCAGGCCGTGCTCCATGCGCTTGAGGAAGCCTGGGTTGAGGGCGCGGGCCTCGGCTTCGAGCACTCCGCTGGCCACTTCGATTCCGGCTTCGGCCAGGCGCCGCAGGCCCTGTCCCGCCACTTGCGGGTTAGGGTCCTGCATGGCGGCTACGACACGCGTCACGCCGGCCTTGACCAGTGCCTCGGCACACGGTGGCGTACGGCCATGATGGCTGCATGGTTCCAGGGTGACGTAGGCACAAGCACCGCGGGCAAGTTCACCGGCCTGGCGCAGGGCATGCACTTCGGCATGAGGCTCGCCGGCGCGAACGTGCCAACCTTCGCCAACCACTTCACCATCACGCACGATCACGCAGCCTACGCGCGGGTTCGGGTGGGTGGTGTACAGGCCTTTACGCGCCAGCTCCAGCGCACGGGCCATGTAGTGGGCGTCAAGGATGGCAGCTTGGCTGGGCATGTTCACTCTTTAGCTGGCTCACGGGCCAGGCGGTCGATTTCTTCGCGGAACTCGTCGAGGTCCTGGAAGCGCCGGTACACCGAAGCAAAGCGGATATAGGCCACTTCATCGAGTTTGCGCAACTCGGCCATGACCATTTCACCGACCACCAACGATTTGACTTCGCGCTCGCCTGTGGCACGCAGCCGGCTCTTGATGTGCGCCAGCGCAGCTTCCAGGCGCTCGACGCTGACCGGACGCTTTTCCAGGGCCCGTTGCATGCCGGCGCGCAGCTTTTCTTCGTCGAAGGGCTGGCGCGTGCCGTCCTGCTTGATCAGCCGGGGCAGCACCAGCTCGGCAGTTTCGAAGGTGGTGAAACGCTCGCCGCAGGCCACGCATTCACGGCGGCGGCGCACCTGCTCGCCCTCGGCGACGAGGCGAGAGTCGATGACCTTGGTGTCGTTGGCACCGCAAAAGGGACAGTGCATGGTGGCAGGCAACAAAAAAAGGGAGGGCCATGGTAGCGCATTGCACTGGCAAGACAAGCCAAAGGGGTTAACATCCATGGGAAATATGCCCGTGAAGGACTCCTCCATGCACTACCGAGCGCTCGTCGTGCTGTGCTGCGCCGCTCTGCTTGCCGCCTGCGGCAGCGACAGGCCAAAGACCGACAACCCAGTGCCCGCGCCAGCCCCCTCGACCAAGGCCGAAGTACTGGGCCCGCTGCCGGCCTACCAGCGCGAGCTGAGCGGCACCTTGCTGGAAATTCCGGCGGGTGCCGAGGTGGAACTGGCCTTGCTGGTGATCGACGAACGCGACCGCCCGCAGCGCCTGCTGGCCAGCAGTAATCTGACCGGTACCGGCCAGGCACTGCCCTACCACCTGCGCTTCAACCCCGAAGCCTTCCCGCCCGGTGCCCGGGTCGAACTGCGTGGCCGCGCCAGCAACTCCGGCCAGCTGATCATGCACCTGCCCCCGGTGCGCATTACCCAGGCACAAACCCAGGTCACCGGCCCGCTGCGTTTCGAGAAGGCGCCTTAAGTGATGCCGCTGGCCCTGCAACAGGCCCTCAGCGGCCTGATCGGCGAAGCACGCCTGATCGTCAGCGAACTGCCCGACTGTGACGTGAAGCTATGGCTGATCGACGACCAGAACATGGATCGCGCCTTCAGCAGCGAAGAAACCCGGCGCATTCTTGAAGAACCTCCCTATTGGAGCTTCTGCTGGGCCAGCGGGCTGGCAATGGCCCGCTACCTGGCCGAACGCCCGGAATGGGTGGCGGGCAAGCGCGTGCTGGACTTTGGCGCCGGCTCTGGTATCGCCGGCATTGCTGCTGCACGCGCCGGTGCACGGGAAGTGGTGGCCTGCGACCTCGACCCGCTGGCCCTCGATGCCTGCCGTGCGAATGCAGCACTGAACGGGGTGACATTACGCTACAGCAGCGATTTTTTTGCCGAGGAAGACCGCTTCGACATGATCCTGGTTGCCGATGTGCTGTACGACCGCGCCAACCTGCCGCTGCTGGATGCCTTCCTGAGCCGCGGTCGGCAGGCCTTGGTGGCCGACTCGCGGGTACGTGACTTTCACCACCCGTTGTACCAGCAATTGGGCGTGCTCGAAGCACTGACCCTGCCGGACCTGGCCGAGCCACACGAATTCCGCCGGGTCAGCCTGTACCACGCCAGCCGCGACACCTTATAGTGGTGCCATACACGATTTTGCGAGAGTCGCGATGAGCCAAGACACGCCTTACATTTTCGACGCCACCGATACCAACTTCCAGCAACTGGTGATCGAGAACTCCTTCCACAAGCCAGTGCTGGTGGACTTCTGGGCCGAGTGGTGCGCGCCGTGCAAGGCGCTGATGCCATTGCTGGCAAAGATTGCCGAGGGTTACCAGGGCGAACTGCTGCTGGCCAAGATCAACTGCGACGTGGAGCAACAGGTGGTTGCCCAGTTCGGCATCCGTAGCCTGCCGACAGTGGTGCTGTTCAAGGACGGTCAGCCAGTGGACGGTTTTGCCGGGGCGCAACCGGAGTCGGCGATCCGCGCCATGCTCGAGCCGCATGTACAACTGCCAGCCGCGCCCACCGCATCGCCACTGGAGCAGGCAAAGGCGCTGTTTGCCGAAAGCCGTTTTGCCGAAACCGAAGCGCTCTTGCAGGCGCTGCTGGGTGAGGACAACAGCAATGTCGAGGCGCTGATCCTGTATGCCCGCTGCCTGGCCGAGCGTGGCGAGCTGGGCGAAGCGCAAGTGGTGCTGGATGCGGTCAAGACTGACGAACACAAAGCTGCACTGGCCGGTGCCAAGGCCCAGCTAACCTTCCTGCGCCAGGCTGCCAGCCTGCCGGAAGTGGCAGACCTTAAAAGCCGTCTGGCGCAGAACCCGCAAGACGACGAGGCGGCGTATCAGCTGAGCATTCAGCAACTGGCGCGCCAGCAGTATGAGGCGGCGCTGGAGGGGCTGCTGAAGCTGTTCCAGCGTAACCGTGGCTACGAGAACGGGCTGCCGCAGAAGGCGCTGTTGCAGGTGTTCGAATTGCTGGGTGGCGATCACCCGCTGGTTGGTGTTTATCGTCGCAAGCTGTCGGCGGCGATGTTCTGAGTGACCTTGAAGCCGGCGCTGGACCTGTGGGAGCGGGCATACCCGCGAAGAAACCGACACAGTGGATGGCACCGGCTCTGCCGGTGTTCGCGGGTAAACCCGCTCCTACGGGTGACAGCGCAGGCGTTTCAATTTTCAAGCAAGACAGCGCTCACCCTACCCAGTGATAAACAGGCGCATCCACGCCGCTCTCCACCTTTACCTCACTGCTGTGCCGCAAGCGCACCAGCAACCGTTTACCCGCCGCCGTACTCCCCGCCAACCCTTCCAGCCGGTCCAGCAATTCCGGCCCGCTCATCTGTCCTGCCAGACGCAACACATTACGCGCCGCAGCCCACTGACCGTCATCTTGGCGCGGTGCGACCACCGCAGCTGTCGCGGCCGCCTGGGCTACCATCGGCACCTCGGTCTGCCGCCCCAGTTGCGCCCACTCTTCAGGCGTCAGCTCGATGGTCAGGTCCACCGGCCAGTCACCAATCTGTCCACGAATTCTCATGATGCATTCCTTGAGCCCAAATCAATGCAGCCATGCTACCGCAACATGAAACATGCGCCACACAGGCTGGCGGCACGCTGAGAAGTTGTTATAACATAACTCGATCTTTCAGCCCGCTCCGGAGTCGTCCATGCGTCGCCTGCTGCTCGCCCTGCCCTTCGCTTTGCTGCCACTGGCCGTGGCCCATGCTCACGATGACCATGACCATGATCATGACCATGCCCACGGCTCCCTCGGCGCCCACGAGCATGGCGTAGCCAAGCTGAACGCAGTGCTCGATGGCAATACCTTGGAACTGGAACTGGACAGCCCGGCAATGAACCTGGTCGGCTTCGAGCATGCCGCCAGCAGCGATGCCGACAAGGCCAAAGTCGCCGCCGTGCGCCAGCAACTTGAACAACCACTAAAGCTGTTCGGCCTTTCCGCCGCCGCAGGCTGCAAGGAAGACCAGCAGGCACTGGAAAGCCCTCTCTTCGGTGACGCCTCCAAGGCCGACGACGAGGGTGACGAGCACGAGCACGGCCATCAGCACAGCGACATCGGCGCCCATTATCAGCTGACTTGCGCCAACCCCGACAAACTGACAGAGCTGGACCTGGCGCCGCTGTTCAAGGCCTTCCCCGCCACCCAGAAAATCAACGTGCAACTGATCGGCCCCAATGGCCAGAAAGGCGTGGAAACCACGCCGGCCAAGGCAACGGTCGCCTTCTGAATGAACCAGCCGTTGATCGATCTGCATGACCTGATGTTCGCCTGGCCAGGTCACCCGCCGCTGCTGGATATTCCGTCATTACGCCTGGACGCTGGTGAAGCGCTGTTTCTCAAGGGCCCCAGCGGCAGTGGCAAGACGACCTTGCTGGGCCTGCTGGGTGGGGTGAACGTGCCGGTCCAGGGCCGCATCCAGTTGCTCGGTCAGGACCTTGGCAGCCTGAGCCAGGGCGCCCGCGACCGCTTTCGGGTCGATCACACCGGGTATATCTTCCAGCAGTTCAACCTGCTGCCGTTCCTCTCGGTACGTGAAAACGTCGAGCTGCCCTGCCGCTTCTCGCGCAGCCGCAAGGCCCGCGCCGAGCAGCGCCATGGCAGTGTTGACCAGGCGGCCAGCACGCTGCTGACCCACCTGGGCCTAGGTGACCCTGCCATGCTCGCCCGCCGCGCCGACAGCCTGTCGATCGGCCAGCAGCAACGGGTCGCCGCCGCCCGCGCACTGATCGGCCAGCCTGAGCTGGTGATTGCCGACGAACCGACCTCGGCACTGGATGCAGACACCCGTGAAGCGTTCATCCGCCTGCTGTTCGATGAGTGCCGTGCCGCCGGTGCCAGCTTGCTGTTCGTCAGCCACGACCAGAGCCTGGCACCGCTGTTCGACCGCCACCTGTCGCTTGCCGAACTGAACCGCGCCGCCAAGCCCCGGGAGGCCTGATGTACCTGCTCCGCCTTGCCTTGGCCAGCCTGGCCAACCGCCGCTTCACGGCGTTTCTGACCGCCTTTGCCATTGCCCTGTCGGTGTGCCTGCTGCTGGCTGTCGAGCGGGTCCGTACCGAAGCCCGTGCCAGCTTCGCCAGCACCATCAGCGGCACCGACCTGATTGTCGGTGCCCGCTCCGGCTCGGTAAACCTGCTGCTGTATTCGGTGTTCCGCATTGGCAACGCGACCAACAACATCCGCTGGGACAGCTTCCAGCACTATGCACAGGACCCACGGGTGAAGTGGGCAATCCCGATCTCGCTGGGCGACTCGCACCGCGGTTACAGAGTGATGGGTACCACCACGGATTACTTCAGCCATTACCAGTACGGCCGCCGCCAGCACCTGGAACTGAGCCAGGGGCGTACGTTCGCCAACGACCCGTTCGAAGTGGTGCTCGGCGCCGAAGTGGCCGAGGCATTGCACTACAAGCTGGGTGACAAGCTGGTGCTGGCCCACGGTGTGGCCGCAATCAGCCTGGTCAAGCACGACGACAAGCCGTTTACCGTGGTCGGCGTACTCAAGCGCACCGGCACACCCGTCGACCGCACCCTGCATATCAGCCTGGGCGGCATGGAAGCGATCCATATCGACTGGCACAACGGCGTACCCGCTCGTGGCGCCGGCCGCATCAGCGCCGAGCAGGCCCGTACCATGGACCTGCAACCTGCCGCCATCACTGCGTTCATGCTTGGCCTTAACAGCAAGATCGCAACCTTCAGTTTGCAGCGAGAGATCAACGAGTACCGCAGCGAGCCGTTGCTGGCGATTCTGCCAGGGGTTGCCCTGCAGGAGCTGTGGAGCCTGATGGGCACTGCAGAACAGGCATTGTTCGTGGTGTCACTGTTCGTGGTGCTGACCGGTTTGATCGGCATGCTCACGGCGATTCTCACCAGCCTCAACGAACGCCGCCGAGAGATGGCGATACTGCGTTCGGTCGGGGCCCGGCCTTGGCATATTGCGGGGTTGCTGGTACTGGAAGCACTGTCACTGGCCTCGGTCGGGATCGTGGCCGGGCTTGGCTTGCTATATGCGGGTATCGCCCTGGCACAGGGGTATGTGCAGGCCAACTATGGTTTGTACTTGCCACTGGCTATGCCGAGTACCCATGAATGGACCTTGCTGGCTATCATCCTGGGGGCCGCGTTGCTGATGGGCAGCGTGCCGGCGTGGCGGGCTTACCGGCAATCGCTGGCCGACGGCCTGTCCATACACCTCTGAGTGCGCGTAATGATCAAACACCTCACCGCCTGCTTCGCGGGCACGCCCGCTCCCACAGGGAGCCCCGCAGGCTTCGGAGCGTGTGCAGTACCTGTGGGAGCGGGCATGCCCGCGAAGAGGCCGGCAATGCACATGCTGCTGGCCTTGCTGTTGCTGGTAGCGATGCCTCTATGGGCCGCCGAACCCAAGGAGCTGGACTGGCCCGCCCTGATCCCCGAAGGCGCCCCGGTCATCCCGCCGCAACTCACCCCGCTGCACGACATGTCGCAGCTCAGCAACGCCCTGTCTGCCGAATCCGCCCCACCCGCGCGCCAACAGGCGCCCGATGCGCCAGTGGTAAAAAGCCTCGACGGCCAACAGGTCAAACTACCCGGCTACATCGTGCCACTGGAGGTCAGCGAAGAAGGCCGCACCACCGAATTCCTGCTGGTCCCTTACTATGGCGCGTGCATCCACGTGCCGCCGCCACCGCCGAACCAGATCGTGCACATTTTCAGCGAGATGGGCGTGCGCGTCGAAGACCTCTACCAGCCCTACTGGATCGAGGGAAAGATGCAGGTTAGAGCTTCCAGCAGCGAGTTGGCCGACGCCGGCTACCAGATGGAAGCCGAGAAAATCTACACTTATGAGCTGAGATGAGAACTGTTTCGAATTCGTGAAGACGCTTCTTTGAGCTGGGTCAAACTTTCCGTTTAACCAGCTCCGTACCATTGGACCACTCGATTAATAACGTCCTTTGGGAGCTTCCATGAACAAGTCCTTGCTGGGTGCCTCGCTTGTGGCCCTTGCGCTCGCCGCCCCTGCCGCCCACGCCTATCAGGCGGGGGACATGATCCTGCGCGCAGGCGCCATCACCACCGCCCCGAACGAGAGCAGCGGCGACCTCAAGTTCGACGGTAACAAGGTGTCGGGCACCAAGGCGACTCTGGACAGCGATACCCAGTTGGGCCTGACCTTTGCCTACATGCTCACCGACCACATCGGCCTGGAGCTGCTGGCAGCTACCCCGTTCAAGCACACCGTCGCCGTAAAAGGCCTGGGCGGCGGGCTGGACGGCAAGCTGGCAGACATCAAGCAACTGCCACCGACGCTGTCGCTGCAGTACTACCCAATGGAACCGAATTCGCGCTTCCAGCCGTACGCTGGCGTCGGTATCAACTACACCCTGTTCTTTGACGAAGACTTGAGCAGCGCACGCAAGGACCAAGGCTTCAGCAACCTCAAGCTGCAGGATTCGGTAGGTATCGCCGGCCAACTGGGCATGGACTACATGCTGACCGACAACCTGCTGGTAAACGCCTCGGTCTGGTACGTCGACATCGACACCAAGGCCAGCGTCAACGGCCCGACCGCCCTTGGCTACAGCAAGACCAAGGTCGACGTCGACGTCGACCCGTGGGTATACATGGTCGGCCTTGGCTACAAGTTCTGACCTGAACATTGCAGGGCGGCCTCGGCCGCCCTCGCGCGTTGCAGCCATAGCCAGTAGCACAGTGCGACGGCACTGATGCCCATGCCAAGCCCACACACGGCAACCCAGCCCCAGTGTGCATACACCCAGCTCGCCAACACCGCCCCCAAACCGCTGCCCAGCGAATAGCAACACATGTAGGCGCCGATCAAACGGCTAGCCATCGCACCACGCCCCGCAAGCAACAGGCTCTGGTTGGTGACGTGCACTGCCTGCACGGCAAAGTCCAGCATCAGCACACCCAGCACGAAGGCCAGCAATGAATGCTCGACGAACGCTGTTGGCAGCCACGACAGCGTCAGCAGGGCCAACGACACCCCGGTCGTACGCTCACCCCTTCCAAGGTCGGCCAGACGACCGGCATGCGAAGCCGCCAGCGTACCCGCGACACCTGCCAGGCCAAACAGGCCGATCTCGGTATGGCTCAGCGCCAGCGGCGCAGCACTGAGCGGCATGACCATGGCACTCCACAGCACGCTGAATGCGGCGAAGATCAACACACCGAACACGCCGCGCTGGCGCAGCAACCGGTCGTGCCGATACAGGCTGAACTGGGCCATGATCAGCGCCCGGTAACCCGGCCGACTCCTCATCGGCTGCCCGCCGGGCAGACTGCGCCACAGCACCAGCGCCAGCAACATCAAGAGCCCTGCGGCGACCAGGTACACACTTCGCCAACCGGCCAGGTCAGCAAGCCCGCCCGAAGCCAGCCGTGCCAGCAGAATACCCAGTACCACACCACTGGTGACGGTGCCTACCGCCTGCCCTTGCTGGCCAGGTGAGGCCAGGCTCGCGGCATGAGCCACCATCACCTGCACCATGACTGCCATCAACCCGGCGATAGCCAGAGCCAGCAGCAATATTGCCCAGTTCGGCGCCATGCCAACGCCGACCAGCGCAAGCGCCGAGAACAGCAACTGGCCAAGCAACAGACGTTTACGGTCGACCAAGTCCCCGAGGGGCACAATCAGTAGCAGCCCCAGAGCGTAACCCCCCTGGGTCGCGCCAACTACCCAGCCAATCTGCTGCTGCGCCACCCCCAACTCAGCAGCCATCGACTCAAGCAGCGGTTGAGCGAAGTACACCGTTGCCACAGCCATCGCACTGGTGGTGGCAAGCAACAGGGTTATCCAGCGTGTCAGCGAAGGTGTCATCGGGCAAAGCCTCTGGAATCTGGTTTCAATTTGAAACCACATGCTGGCTATTTAGCAAATGTGGTTTTAATCTGCAACCAGATAATCAAGACAGGCTTGCCCCATGCTCGATGAAAACAATGCGCAGTGCCCCGTAGCCCGGGCTCTGGAGGTGCTGGGTGACCGTTGGGCGCTGATGATCCTGCGCGACGCCTTTGACGGCCTACGGCGTTTCAGTGAATTTCAGAAGAACCTGGGACTGGCGAAGAACATCCTCACCTCGCGGCTAAAGCTGTTGGTGGAAAGCGGGTTGCTGATGACACAGCCGGCGTCGGATGGCAGTGCCTATAAAGAATATGTGCTGACCGACAAAGGGCGGTCGGTGTTTCCAGTGGTGGTTGGTTTGAGGCAGTGGGGGGAGCGGTTTCTGTTCGAGGCGGGTGAAACGCGTTCGGAGCTGGTGGACGGCGTGACGGGGCAGGCGCTTGAAATATTGCAGGTCCGTGGCCAGGATGGGCGGGCCTTACATCCCGAAGATTGCCAGCGTAGAAGGGTGCGGCATGGGTGATGTCAGGGCTGCTGAGCAGCCCCGCGGGGCTCAGCCTTTACCGAGAAGCTTTGTCAGGCCTTCAACCATCGGCGTTACCTGCGCAAATTTGAACCGCGCCAACAACCGCTGGTTATTCGCTCGCGAATGGCGGATATCACCCGATCGCGCCGCCGCATAGCTGATCGCTGGCAAGCTCCCTACAACCTTCTCCAGCGCAGCCAGCAACTGGTTCAGTGAGGTCGCCTGGTTCAGCCCGATGTTCACCGCCCCCTCCTCAACCTGCGGCTGCTCCAGTGCCTGCACCATCACCTGCACCAGGTCGCCCACGTAAAGGAAGTCACGGGTCTGCTCGCCGTCACCGAACACTGTAATCGGCAAGCCCTGCACAGCGCGCTCGCAGAAGATGCTGATCACCCCGGAATACGGTGAGGAAGGGTCCTGCCGTGGCCCGAAGATATTGAAGAAGCGAAACACCACAGGCTCCAGACCATGCTGGCGACGGTAGAAGTCCAGGTACTGCTCACTGGCCAGCTTGTCCACGGCATAAGGGGTCAACGGCGCCTTGGGCGTGTCTTCGGAAATCGACTGCCCTTCACCATTGTTGCCGTACACCGCTGCGCTGGAGGCGAAGAGCACCCGACGCACGCCATGCACGCGCATGGCTTCGCAAACGTTGAGGGTACCGATGAAGTTACTCTGGTGGGTACGCACCGGGTCTTCGACCGAGGCCTGAACCGACGCTACCGCCGCCAGATGCACCACAGCACGGCAGCCAGCCGCAGCCTGAGTGACCAGCCCTGCATCGGCAACATCACCTTCGATCAGTTCCAGCCGTGGGTGGTCGACCTGCAGATTGCTCCGTCGGCCGGTGGAGAAGTCGTCGAGAATGCGTACGGCGTAGCCTTTTTCCAACAACGCATCGCACAGGTGGGAGCCAATGAAGCCGGCACCGCCGGTGATCAGGATGGGGGCGTCAGCCATGGCGGTAGAACCGGTCCAGTAGAGGTGGCAAACCAGCGCGCCAGGCACGCGGCTTGATACCGAAGGTATGAAGGATTTTCTTGCAGGCCAGTACCGCGTGCTGTGGCTCTTCGCTGGCATCCGGGCGCGCGGCATGGGCCTGCGGCGTGGGGGCCTGAACGGCCAGCTGGCGGTATTGACCGGCCTCGGCGAGGATCGCCTGGCCCAGCGCCAGCGGCGTGGTCGCCTCATTGCCGGCGTAATGGTAGGTGCCCCACAGCGGCGCATTGCAATCCAGTTGCTTGAGCACCGACAGGATCACTCGGGCGGCATCATCGACCGGCGTCGGGTTGCCACGTCGATCATCGGCCAGCAGCAGTTCCTGTGGTTGCTCGGCACGGGTCAGGAAGCGGCCCAACGCGCCATCGATGCTCTCGTCCAGCAACCAGCCAAAGCGCAGCAACACATGCTGCGGGCAGGCCGCACGCACGCTCTGCTCGATGCGCCATAGGGCCTGGCCACGCAAGCCCAGCGGCACTGGCTCGTCCTTTTCGCTATAGGCCGTGGCCCGCGAACCATCGAACACACGGTAGCTGGAGGGCTGCACCAAGGTGATCTGATGGTGCTGGCACAGCTCTGCCAACCGCTCCACCGCCCGCTCCTGTTGAGCCAGGCGCTGCTCGCTGACCGACTCGGCCTGGAACCAGTCGAAGTAATAGGCCAGGTTGACCAGCGCGTCGGGGCGATGGTCATCGAGCAGCTGAGTGAGGCTTGAGGGCGCCCAGCCGTTCTCGGGCGGGCGCGGTGCCAGGAATGCGATGTCCTCCTCGGCCCCAAGACGAATCAGCGCTTGCCCGAGGGCATTGCCACCACCCAACAGCATTAGGCGCATACGCATAGAGTCAGCAGATCCGGAGAGGTTGATGAGAAAAAAGAGTCATTTTGCGGTTTCCTGCCCGGGAAGTCCAACACCGGACCCGTTCGATGCCACAGGGGGTGATTCCACCGTTTCACTGCTCAATACCGCCACAGACAGAAATCTCCTACGACATACGAGGAATGGGCTGACTACCACGTCACGGCATAACTGCATTGAATAGTCGACTCCCCAACTGCCGGCCAGGGAGTTTCACCTAAAAACGAGAAGGAACGTTCAATGCCTCATTCGGAAGCTGCCTACCTGGATTTCTACCCAGAGCAAAGCCAGGCCCTCGCTGATTTGGGTGGAGGCTAAAGGAGTGGCACTTCAGGCTCGTATATTCGCCGATCAACTCGAGAAAGGTGCTCACTGAAGACCCGCTGCTGGTTCGTGGTTGAGCACAGAAAAATACTCCATAATCGAAATCGACTTGACGTCTGTCCAGCAAGCTTTTGAACGCAGCCTGTAACCTGGGCGCATTGTCAGTTTTTTCTCTCAGCGGGGCGATCCTCTGGCCGCTGGCGCTGGCAATAGCGCTCGCCGCCTTTCTGGGCGCGCAATTGGGGGCTCGCTGCGCAGTTCGCTTCGGCTCGCGCCTCATAAAACCGCTGCTGGTCAGCGTCTGCTGCATCATGGCACTCAAACTGCTGCTCGATACCGGCAACCCGCTCGGCGAATGGCTCAACCAGTTCTTCTAGAGAGCACCATGCACATTCAAAAGGCTTCCCCGCAGCGCGTGAAGTGGCAGTTTGACGAGCCCGCCCCGGGCAAAGAGCTGTTCATCAATGAAGTCTTTGAAAACTACCAGCAACAGGCGCGATTGCTGGTACCTGATATCGAGCGCGCAGCTCCCGCATTCGTTTTGGGGGGCGCGCGTTCCGACTTTACCCGGCTCAACCCCCTGCTTTATCGCCTGCAAGCCGCAGGCATTGGTTCACTCACTGGCAATCTGTCAGGTCATAGCCTCGCCAGCGAGCCAGGCGCAATGGCGCCGTCACTGGCGACGAACCTTGATGAAGCACAGCGTTTCCACGCGCATATCGCGCCTCGATGCCGAACGCTCATCGGCCACAGCCTAGGCGCGGCCATTACGCTCAAGCTTGCAGCACAGCTGCCACAAGTGGACAGCATCGTATTGATCTGCCCTGCAGTTTATCCAGACGATGCCCACCAGGCGCCGTTCGGCCCGGCATTCACTGCCGCCATCAACAAGCCTTTCGGTTTTCTGGAGAGCGATAGCTACACCTTCCTCAACCAGTTTCGTGGAAGAGTATTGATGGTGATCGGCGAGTACGACGGGCTCAACTCCCAGCGATTCGGCAAAGGCCCCGGCACCAGCGCTGGCAACCTGTGGCTTGCTGGCACTGAACGCTATAGCCCGATTCCTGAAGAAGTTACCCTCGCCTTGATGCGAGCAGTTTCAGCGTCACGTTTGCAATGCCTGTTTCTTACCGACTGCGACCATGGCATCGCAGCTCATTTGCGCAGTACTCCCGCAATAGCGGACCAAGTTGCGGACGCAGTAGCAACGTTCATCCTCGACAATGCTTGAGGCGTTGAGCATTACTCGATCTCGAACAGACCGTTGCGCAACGGCGCCACACTCAACCGCTCACGCACATCGTCATCTATGCGCGGATCATCCGGCCGGTACAGTTTCACCTGCCGATACGCATTGATGCGATTGATCTCCTCGCCCAGGTATTCCCACACCACCCGGGTACAGGCCGGGTTGCGCCGGTCGCCGCTGGATACGCCGGCCTTCAGGCCATTCAGCCGGGTAATGCGGCTTTTGAAGCTGGGGATGAGGATGGTCTGGCTCATTTCGTTGAACGTCAGCGACTCGTAGTCGATGAGGAACATCCGGTCCTGCAGCTGGAACGCCGCCCCCAGGTAGCGGCAGCGTACCTCGGCATGCTGATCGGTGGCGCTGGAGCGCTCCTGCCGTTCCTGGCGCTCGAACAGAAAACGGCCGCGCTCTTCCCACAGGTGCACCAGCGACACGAGGGTCGTGCCCGGCACCGACATGCAGTTGGAGTACTCGAAGTAGTAACCGCAATAGCGCGAAAGGTTGCCGCCATGTTCATGCAACGGGCGGAACAACTCGCTGATCGGGTCACTGGGTTGCTGGGCCTGGGGCGATATCCGCGCACCGATCAGACGGGCGAACTGCTCGGCGGGCAGGTTCAGTTCGTAATCCTCGACACCGAAGAAGTCGCCGATACGCTTCAGGTTGAAAGCCGTCGGACGGCTTTGCCCGCTCAGGTACTTGTTGAACTGTGCGCGGTTGATCGACAGCTGGCGGCAAACTTCGGAAATAGAGCGGTAGTGACTGCAGGCAAGTTTGAGGTTTGTAGCGAAGTGATCGCTCATATGCGGAATCCAGGTGACGCGAATGACGCCATTGTAGCATCAAGTCGCATCAAGTCAGAGCAATCCGCGAAATTGTAACCACTCTTGTCATAGCCAACCATGCGCCCCAACGAATAGCGGTGCGCCTGCCGTCCGCTGGTCTTTCCACACGAAGAATAAGAATCGAGGTCATTTTCCAATGCTCGAAGTAATCAACGATTTCCTTTCGGGGAAACTCCTCATCGTGCTGATCGTCGGGCTGGGTAGCTACTTCACCATCCGCTCCCGGTTCGTCCAGTTCCGCCACTTCACCCATATGTTCAGCGTGTTCAAGGAATCGCTGCGTGGCCAGGCAGGCCAGTTGAGCTCCTTCCAGGCCCTGATGCTGAGCCTGGCCGGCCGCGTGGGCGCCGGCAACATCGCCGGTGTCGGTATCGCAGTGACCCTGGGTGGCCCTGGTGCCGTGTTCTGGATGTGGGTTACCGCACTGGTGGGCATGTCCAGCAGCTTCTTCGAGTGCACCCTGGCCCAGGTGTACAAGCGCGCTGATGGCGACGGCCTGTACCGTGGCGGCCCGGCCTACTACATCCAGCACGGGCTGAAGCGCAAGAGCATGGCCATCGTGTTCTCGATCTTGCTGCTGGTCACCTACGGCTTCGCCTTCATCGGCCTGCAGTCGTACACCGTCACCCACTCGCTGCAGAATGCCTTTGCCTTCGACCCAAGCCACACCGGTATTGTGCTGGCCGTACTGCTGGCCATCACCTTCATCGGCGGCATCAAGCGCATCGCGGCGGTGTCGGACCTGCTGGTACCCGTCAAGACCCTGGCCTACATCGGCGTGACCCTGTACGTGATCGGCACCCAGATCGAACACGTGCCAGCCATGCTGGAAACCATCTTCAAGAGCGCCTTCGGCCTCGACCCGGCGTTTGCCGGCCTGCTCGGCAGCGCCATCGTCATGGGCGTGAAACGTGGCGTGTTCGCCAACGAAGCAGGCCTGGGCAGCGCGCCGAACGTCGCCGCCGTGGCCGCGGTGAAACACCCGGGCGCACAGGGCGTGGTCCAGGCCTTCAGCGTGTTCCTCGACACCTTCGTGATCTGCACCTGCACCGCCTTGCTGATCTTGCTGTCGGGCTTCTACACCCCGGGCTTCGAAGGTGACGGCATCGTCCTGACCCAGAACTCGCTGGCCGCCGTAGTCGGTGACTGGGGTCGCGTGTTCGTCAGCGTGGCGCTGTCGCTGTTCGTCTTCACCTGCATCCTCTACAACTACTACCTCGGCGAGAACAGCCTGCAATTCCTCAGCCGTAACCGCGCAGTGTTGATGGTGTTCCGTGGCCTGGTGCTGGCACTGGTCGTGTGGGGTTCGATGCAAGACCTGTCGACCGTGTTCGCCTTCGCCGACATCACCATGACCTGCCTGGCCTTCGTCAACCTGGTGGCCCTGGCCCTGCTGTTCAAGGTCGGCCTGCGGGTCATGCGCGACTACGACGACCAGCGCAAGGCCGGTGTAAAGCAGCCTGTGTTCGACTCGTCCAAGTTTGCCGACCTGGACCTGGACCGCAATGCCTGGCCTGCCAATCCGCAGGTGGAAACAGCCACTGACAAAGCAGTCGGCCAAGTTCAGACGCAGCGCTGATATCCTCCCCTGCCCAGCCGCCCCTTCCGCGGGCGGCTTTTCTTTGTCCGCTCACCGCTACGGATGCTTTCCATGCGCGCAGTAAAGAATCTTCTCGTTCTCTATACCGGTGGCACCATCGGCATGCTCGAAACACCCGAAGGCCTGGCACCGGCCGGTGGTTTTGACGCGCGGATGCGTGAACACTTTGCCCAGATGGCCAATGCACCCCAGGTGCAATGGACACTGCACGAGCTGAACCCGCTGCTCGACAGCGCCAATATGCAACAGCACAACTGGCTGGCGATGCGCGATGCCATCGTCGCGGCGGTGGATGTCGCGGGCCACGATGGCGTGTTGGTGCTGCACGGTACCGACAGCATGGCCTACAGCGCTGCTGCGTTGTCGTTCCTGTTGCTGGGCCTGCCAGCACCAGTAGTGCTGACCGGCTCGATGCTGCCGGCAGGTGCCCCGGACAGCGATGCCTGGGACAACCTGTGCGGCGCATTGCGCCAGTTCGAACACGGCCTGGAAGATGGCGTGCAGCTGTACTTCCACGGTCAGCTGCTGCATGGCTGTCGGGCGTCGAAGCTACGCAGCGAAGCGTTCGATGCCTTTGCTGCGCTGCCACGCCACCGTGACGCTGAGCGGGCCGATACGATCCCTGCCGAACTGGGCTACAAGCAGCCGCGCAAGCCGGTCAACCTGGCGGTTGTGCCAGTATTCCCGGGGCTTCAGGCCGGGCATTTGCAGGCCTTGATAGACAGTGGTGTGCAGGGTTTGCTGCTGGAGTGCTACGGCAGCGGGACCGGGCCATCGGATGACCAGGCGCTGTTGAATGTGCTGAGCGCAGCGCGCCAGCGCGGCGTGATGCTGGCGGCTATCAGCCAATGCCCGGAAGGCTCGGTGGTGTTCGACACCTATGCAGCGGGCAACCGCTTGCGCGGGGCCGGCCTGGTCAGTGGCGGTGGCATGACCCGTGAAGCAGCGCTGGGCAAGATGGTGGCGCTACTGGGCGCAGGGTTGGATGCTGACGCAGCGGACCGCTGGTTTGTCCTGGACCTGTGTGGCGAACGGGCTTGATCAGCGCCTTTGAGGGCCTCTTCGCGGGTAAACCCGCGCCTACGACGATTGCGTTTCCTGTGTAGAAGCGGGTTCACCCGCGAAGAGGCCCTAAAGGGTGAAAAATGGCGGAAGGCAGCGGGAGTCGAACCTGCCCGGGAACGGCTGCCGTCCCCAACCGGGTTTGAAGCCCGGCCGCGCCACCGGGCGCGATTGCCTTCCTTGAACTCAGTGCCTGGCCTGTTGTTGGGCCAGGGCGCTGTCGGCGCGGATGTGACGCTGGTCGGCCACCCTCCGGGTCAGGCCGATGCGGTCGAAGTATTCCAGAATCTGCACACTGCGCTTGCGACCGATGCCCAACATATCGCGAAACGCGGCAACCTGCACTATCGTCGTTTCACTGGCCTGCCCCAGCATCAACGCTGCCATGCGCTGTAGCGTCGCCTCGGGGTAGAACAAGTCGCGCACCACTTGATGCACCAGGCCCAGCCGGGCCAACTTGCGCAGTAACAGGCGCACATCGGCTTCGGCACGGTTCTCCTCACCCGCCAGCGTCCTGACCCAAGGTGGGTCGTATTGCCCTGCGATCAACTTCGGCTGCAGACGTGCCCACAATGCACTGTCGGCTTCGCTCAACTGCACCTTGTGATCGGGCAGATGCAGCCATGGCCCGCTGCTGGCGATGGCGCTGTCGTCGAGCAGTTCATCCAGCAGGCTGACGAAAGCCGGCCGTTCCAGGGGCAAGGCTACAAAGCGCCGCAGGCGATCGCGGTCCGGGCCGAGCTGGTCGGGCTCTTGCTCGTGAAAGCGCGCCAGCTGTTCCAGAACCTGCTGCTTGAGCGCCTGCCATTGGGCGTTGGCGAACAGCAGTTGGCCCTGCCGGGTGGCCACCACCCGCACATCATCCGGTAACTGCCAGGTTTCCCGCAGGCGGTTGAACTGCCGCTCGAGTCGCTGCGGGCTAATGCCGCCCGGTGCACTGGCGAGCAGTGCTGGCAGTGCCTGCTCCAGATCCGCTGCATCGCGCAGCACCTGCAACTGCTGCAGACGGGCATCGCTGCGGCGTTGGCGGCTTGGGGCGAACGGGTCGAGCACCTTGCCGCCGCCCAGTGTGCGTTGGGCGCGCTGATCGCGCAGCACCAGGCGGTCGCCGTGCACGGCCTGCAACGGCGCGTTGAGCAACAACTGGGCAAACATGCGTTGGCCGGCAGCCAGGCTTTCGCCTTCGAGCAAGGCGACCCGGGCCGTTACATCCTGGGTGCCGAGGTGCACATGCACAGCACTGAAATGTTCGAAAGCACGCTTCTCGTCCGGTAACAGGTTAAGCTCGATATCCACCCGAACACTGGGCGCATGCAACCATTCGGGCACCAGCCAGTCGCCCCGGTGCACCTGCTCCACGGCCAGGCGCTCGGCAGCGATGTTCAGCGCCACCCGTTGGCCTGCTTCTGCCACCAACGCGGCCTGGTTCTGTGCATGCAGGCCACGCACGCGCACCACCTTGCCGGCCTTGCCCAGCAACAACGTATCACCCGCACTGACCCGCCCGGCCAGTGCCGTGCCGGTGACCACCACACCGGCGCCGGTAACCGCAAAGGCACGGTCGACGGCCAGGCGAAAACCACCGAAGACACTACGCTGCCGTGTACCTGCTTCGGCCTCCAGCAGGGCCTGACGCAACGCGTCCACGCCCTCCCCGCTGATGCTCGACAGCGGAAACTGCCGCGCCCCGGCATATGGCCCAGGCGCCAGCAATTCACTGACTTGCATCTGCACCTCGGCCAGACGCGACGGCTCGACCCGGTCGCATTTGCTGATCGCCACCAAAGCGTGGGGAATGCCCAGCAGCTCGATGATCGCCAGGTGTTCACGGGTCTGTGGCATGACACCGTCGTCGGCCGCCACTACCAACAACACCAGGTCGATGCCATGAGCGCCGGCCAGCATGTTGTGGATAAAACGCTCGTGGCCCGGCACATCGATGAAGCCGGTCAGCGGCGCGCCTTCGCTCAGCGCCGCATAGCGGTAGCCAAGGTCGATGGTCATGCCGCGGGCGCGCTCTTCTTGCCGCTGGTCGCCGGCCTGGCCGGTCAGCGCCAGCAGCAGTGCGGTCTTGCCGTGGTCGATGTGGCCAGCGGTACCAACGATCACTGCACCGGCCCCAGCTGCAGGGCTGGCAACTGGGCCAGCCACTGGGCTTCGTCATCCAGCTGGCGCAGGTCCAGCCACAGGGCATCGTCATCAATGCGGCCCAGCACCGGCACCGGTAGGTCACGCAGGGCTCGCTCCAGCACATGCAGGCTGCGCCCGCGCAACTTCTTCGACACTTGCGGGCGCAGGCACAGCGCGGCACTGGGCAAGCGTGCAACCGGCTGGCTGCCACTGCCGATCATGCCCAACGCGGGCTCTACACGGATGGCCCATTGCTCGCCGAGGCGCGCCTGGAGCTCAGGCGCCAGGCGCTCGGCCTGGGCCTGGATCTCGGCCTGGCTGCGAGTCAGCAGGCGCAGGCTGGGCAGGCGCTCGGCCAGGCGATCAGGGTTGCGGTACAGCGCCAGCACCGCTTCGAGTGCAGCGAGGGTGATCTTGTCGACGCGCAAGGCACGCTTGAGCGGATTTTTCTTGATCCTGGTGATCAAGTCCTTGTGGCCGACAATGATCCCGGCTTGCGGCCCCCCCAGCAGTTTGTCGCCACTGAAGGTGACGATATCGGCACCATCGGCCAGGGCCTGGCGTACCGTGGGTTCGGCGGGCAGGCCCCAGCGGGTAAGGTCGAGCAGGCTGCCGCTGCCCAGGTCTTCAAGCAGTGGCAGTTGATGTTGGTGGGCGATACGTGCCAGCTCGACAGTAGGCACCTGGGTGGTGAAGCCCTGGATGCTGTAATTGCTGCAATGCACCCGCATCAGCAGACCAGTGCGCGGGCCGATGGCGGCCTCGTAGTCGCGGGCGTGGGTACGGTTGGTGGTGCCAACCTCGTGCAGCTTCACACCGGCACGGGCCATGATGTCGGGAATGCGGAAAGCACCACCGATCTCGATCAGTTCACCGCGAGAGATGATGCCTTCCTTGCGCGCGCCCAGGCTGTTGAGCGCTAGCAGTACGGCGGCGGCATTGTTGTTGACCACAGTGACGGCTTCGGCGCCGGTCAGCTCGCGAATCAGGCCTTCGATCAGGTCATCACGGTCGCCACGTTTGCCGGTGGCCAGGTCAAATTCCAGGTTGAGCGGGTAACGAGCCGCGGTCTGCATGGCCTCGATGGCTTCTTCCGGTAGCAAGGCGCGGCCCAGGTTGGTGTGCAGCACGGTCCCGGTGAGATTGAACACGCGGCGAACCTGGCTGCGTTGCTGGAGGGCGAGGCGTTCGCCGCTGCGGCCAAGGAGGATTTCCGGAGCCAGTTCGGCGCTGCCGAGTTCGCCATGACGGACGGGCTCGCGCAGGTCATCGAGCAACTGGCGCAGGGTATTCAGCACGGCGTCACGGCCGTGGCGATCGATCAGAGGGAGGCAAGCCGGGTGGCGAAGGAGGGTATCGATGGACGGCAGGCGTGGGGTGTCGCTGGCAAGGCTGTTGGACATGCGGTACTACCTTGGACTGATCCGTTGTCTGTGCTGGCCCATTCACGGGTGAACCCGCTCCTACAAGTACAGCGGGTTGGCGCATTTACCTGTAGGCAGGGGTTTGACCGCGAAGAAGGCAAGTCGATCTTTCAGTGTAGACACTCACCCGCCACCGGGCGCGAGCATCAGGTTGGGCGCCAGGCGATGGAAGCCCTCCCCGTCCAGACGTATATCCAGGGCCAGGCTGGCCAGGTCATCGGCCAGCGGCTCGGCCGCCGCATCGTTCTCCAGGTAGTTCTGCTTCAGGTAGCTGGCGCACCCGGGGCAGCATTCCGCGCGTAGCGGCGCTTTGCCTGGCGCATGGCGATCATCCTCAAGGCTGGTGTAACGCAAATCCTTGCTCGACTCGCAGTAGACACACTTGACCCGCACCACATGCCACTCACAGGCACACAACGAACAGGCCAGGTAACGCAAGCCGTTGTGCTTTCCACGGTTGCGCACCACCCCGGCCATCGCCGGCGAACCACAAGCCGGGCATTGGGCCAGGCTGCCGGCAGGCTTGAGCTGGTGTGCGGGCAGCGCCAGCAACCAGCTGGACCAGGCCGCCTGCAACGCGGCCCCGAGAAACGGCACCAGTGCTGCAGGCACACCATCGTACTGGCCTGCCAGCAAAGCAATGCCCCAGCCCTTGCGCTGATTGTCATCACTGCCTCGTAGCACCTGCAGGGCCTCACCCATCGGGCCACGGGTTTCGCCGCTGAGGTGCTCTAGCAGTGCCTGCAACCAGACCAGCCATGGCCCTTCACGCACCAGGCTGTCAGCCGCCAGCGGCGGCAAACCATGATCCATGCACAGGCGCTGACGCGCCTCGGCCACGGGCAAGCCGCTGGGCGGATTATCCACAAGCTGCTGCTGGATGCGGCATAAACGGGCAATCAGCCTCAGGTAATCGCCAAGCGCGTTGCCCTCAGCCAGTTGCTCCAGGCGCGCGGCGCGCAGTTCAAACAGGTTGGCGACAGGCAGGTGCAGAAATGGCGGCGTGACTGCCGACGCTTCGATCTGCCCGGGTTCGAGTAGGGTGCTCAAGCGCTTATCCTTCTTTTCGTCCGTGATCACCCGGCGTCTTGTCGCCGGTCACTTCGCGGTACCACAACTCATGATGCTTGCGGGCCCAGGCGCGGCTGACCCAGCCATGCAGCATGGCGCCGATCGAGCCCTTGATCCAGATGCCGGCGTAGATGTGCACGATGATGCTGAGAATCAGCACGAAGGCCGCCAGCGCGTGCAGCAGCGCAGACAAGCGAATGGCATCGATGCCAAACCAATGGCTGAAGTATGCACGCCAGATCACCACGCCACTGACCAGCAGCACCAGCATGCACACCAGCAGGGTCCAGAACAGCAGCTTCTGCCCGGCATTGTACTTGCCGATCGGCGGTACGCCCTCCTCCTCGTTGCGCATTACCCGGTCCACCCGACGCAGCCACAGGCGGTCATTGGCGGTGATGAAGTTGGCCCGCCAGAAGCGCAATACCAGGCCGAGGAAAAACACGAACATCGCCACCCCGATGAAGGGATGCAGAATGCGCGTCCACGGCCCGCCGCCGAACAGGTTGCTGAGCCAGAATAGCGCCGGATGGAACAGCGCAAGCCCCGACAGCCCAGCCAGGATGAACAGGATCGCCACCACCCAGTGGTTGCTACGCTCGTTGGCGTTGTAGCGCAGGATGGGTTTGTTGTCGTTCATGGCCGCTGCTCCCCTTGCCCACCGGGCTGCTTCGGATCATAGACATGGACCGACGGGTCCACTTGATGCACGCTTTCGTCTGGCGGTATCGGGTGTTCATCCTCCTCGACACGCTGTGGGCCGATCCGCACATAGTGGAAGAACCCCGCCAGCACCGCCGCGCCCATGGCCAACAGCGCCAGCGGCTTGGTGAAGCCCTTCCACAACCCCACCAACGGGCTGATCACTGGCTGGTCCGGCAGGCCGGCATACAGCTTCGGCGTGTCGGCATGGTGCAGCACGTACATCACGTGGGTACCACCGACGCCATCCGGGTCGTACAACCCGGCCTTGTCGTAGCCCCGCGACTTCAGATCGACGATGCGCTCGGCCGCATGCACTTTCATCTCGTCCTTGCTGCCGAACACGATCGCTCCGGTCGGGCAGGTTTTCACGCACGCCGGCTCCAGCCCCACGCTGACGCGATCGGAACACAGGGTGCACTTGTACGCCTTGTGGTCTTTCTGCGAGATACGCGGGATGTTGAACGGGCAGCCGGTGATGCAGTAGCCGCAGCCGATGCAGTGGTCCTGGTTGAAGTCGACGATACCGTTGGCGTGCTTGATGATCGCGCCCGGGCTCGGGCATGCCTTCAGGCAACCTGGGTCGGCACAGTGCATGCAACCGTCCTTGCGGATCAGCCACTCCAGGTTGCCGTCGTCGCGCTCGTGCTCGGTAAAGCGCATCAGTGTCCAGGTCTCGGCAGTGAGGTCCTGGGGGTTGTCGTAGGTGCCGTGGTTGTGGCCAACCTCGTCACGCAGTTCATTCCACTCCGAGCACGCCACCTGGCAGGCCTTGCAGCCGATGCACTTGGTAGTGTCGATCAGCTTGGCGACCTGCTCCTGCTGACGCACCGAGGGCGGCACGGTAGTGGTGGCCGAGCGGGCGATGATGTCTTGGCTGGCCATCAGAGTTTCTCCACTTTCACGAGGAACGACTTGGACTCTGGCGTCTGCGTATTGCCGTCACCGAGGAACGGCACCAAGGTATTGGTCAGGTAGCCATGCCGGGTAGCGCCGGTGAAGCCCCAGTGCAGCGGAATGCCGATTTGGTGCACGGTTTGATTATTGACCTGCAGCGGGCGAATCCGCTTGGTCACCACCGCCACCGCATCGATATGCCCACGCTTGCTCGACACCCGTACCCGGTCGCCGGCCTTGATGCCTTTCTCGTTGGCCAGCACCTCGCCTATCTCGACGAACTGCTCGGGCTGGGCAATGGCGTTGAGCCGGCAATGCTTGCTCCAGAAGTGGAAATGCTCGGTCAGCCGGTAGGTGGTCGCCGCATAAGGGAACTCATCGTGCGTGCCGAGGGTGTCCCACACAGAATCGAAGATGCGCCCGGCCGGGTTGCTGGTGGCCTTCTTGTTCTGCGGGTGCAGCGGGTTGATGCCGATCGGTGTTTCGAAGGGCTCATAGTGCTCGGGGAACGGGCCTTCGGCCATTTTGTCGATGGCGAAGAAACGCGCCACGCCTTCGGGGTTCATGATGAAGGGGTTCATCCCCGCCTCGGGCGGCGAGTCGACCTTGAAGTCCGGCACGTCGGTGCCGGTCCAGGCCTTGCCGTTCCACCATACCAGGCGCTTTTTCTCCGGGTCCCACGGCTTGCCTTGCGGGTCGCTGGAGGCACGGTTGTAAAGGATGCGGCGGTTGGCCGGCCAGGCCCAGGCCCAGTTCTGCACCTGGTGCATGCCATACGGGTCGCTGTTGTCGCGGCGAGCCATCTGGTTGCCCTGTTCGGTCCAGCTACCGGCAAAGATCCAGCAGCCAGACGCGGTGCTACCGTCGTCCTTGAGCTGACCGAAGCCCGCCAGTTGCTGGCCCGCCTTGATCACCGCGCCAGTCGGGTCGGTGACATCGGCCACCGCCCAGCCGTTCATCTCCTTGGCCAGCTCCTCCGGGGAGGGCTCTTCAGGGATCTTGTACGGCCAGCTGATATTCATTATCGCGTCAGGGTAGGCGCCCCCTTCGGCCTGGTAACGTTGGCGCAGGCGCAGGAACAGCTCGCTCATGATCTGCACGTCGGTGCGCGTCTCGCCGGGGCCGTCTGCGCCCTTCCAGTGCCATTGCAGCCAGCGGCTGCTGTTGACCAGCGAGCCGTCTTCCTCGGCGAAGCAGGTAGTGGGCAAGCGGATCACTTCGGTCTGGATAGAGGCCGTGTCGACATCGTTGAACGGCCCGACGTTACGCCAGAATTCCGAGGTCTCGGTGGCCAAGGGGTCCATGATCACCAGCCACTTGAGCTTGCCCAGTGCCGCAGTGACGCGGTTTTTGTCCGGCAGCGCGGCGATCGGGTTGAAGCCCTGGCACATATAACCGTTGACTTTGCCCTGGCCCATCATCTCGAACATGCGCAGCACGTCGTAGGCCGGTACATCGAGTTTGGGCAGCCAGTCATAACCCCAGTTGTTTTCCGCCGTGGCATTGGCGCCGTACCAGGCCTTCATCAGGCTGACGTGGAACTTGCCGTAGTTCTGCCAGTACGACAACTGCCCAGGCCGCAGCGGCTTGGAAGCGCGCTTGTCGATGTAGGCGGCGTAGTCCTGCTCGGCGTCACCGGCCAGGGTCAGGTAGCCCGGCAGCGAGTTGGACAGCAGGCCGAGGTCGGTCAGGCCCTGGATGTTGGAGTGCCCGCGCAGGGCATTGACCCCGCCACCGGGCATGCCGACGTTGCCGAGCAACAGCTGGACCATGGCCGCACTGCGGATAATCTGCGCACCGATCGAATGCTGCGTCCAACCTAGCGCATAAAGGATCGTCATGGTCTTGCCCGGAACCGAGCAGGAGGCGATCTCTTCCCAGACCTTCATCATGGCGTCCTGTGGCATGCCACAGGTCATGCTCGCCAGTTCCGGGGTATAGCGGCTGTAATGCTGCTTCATCAGCTGGAACACGCAGCGAGGGTGCTGCAGTGTCGGGTCGACCTTGGCATAGCCGTCCTCACCCAGCTCGTAACCCCAGCCGGACTTGTCGGCGTACACACGCTTGGCCTCGTCGTAGCCGCTGAACAGGCCATCCTCGAAGCCATAGTTCTCTTTGACGATGAACGACACGTCAGTGTAGTTGCGCACGTACTCGTGCTGGATCTTGTCGTTGCTGAGCAGGTAGTTGATCAGCCCGCCCATGAAGGCGATATCGGTGCCGGTACGGATCGGCGCGTAGTAGTCCGCCACCGAAGCGGTACGGGTAAACCGCGGGTCGACCACAATCAGCCGCGCCTTGTTGTGCGCTTTGGCCTCGGTCACCCACTTGAAGCCGCACGGATGCGCTTCTGCTGCGTTGCCACCCATCACCAGGACCAGATTCGCGTTGGCGATATCGGACCAGTGGTTGGTCATGGCGCCACGGCCGTACGTCGGGGCAAGACTTGCCACCGTCGGGCCATGTCAGACACGTGCCTGGTTATCGAACCCCAGCATGCCTGTTGCGCGGATGACCTTGTGGGTCAGGTAGCCAGCCTCGCTGGAAGCAGCGGAAGCGGCAAGAAAACCGGTGGTGAGCCAGCGGTTGACCGTTTGGCCTTGGGCATTCTTCTCGATGAAGTTGGCATCGCGGTCCTGCTTCATCAGGTCGGCGACGCGGTCCAGCGCCTCGTCCCAGCTGACCCGCACCCACTCTTTGCTGCCCGGCTTGCGCACCTCGGGGTACTGCAGGCGGCTCGGGCTGTGGATAAAGTCCAGCAAGCCGGCGCCTTTCGGGCAAAGTGTGCCGCGGTTGACCGGGTGGTCGGCGTCCCCTTCGATATGGATGATGTTCTGTTTGACGTTCTTCCCCGCATCGCCCTGGCTGTACAGGATCAGGCCGCAGCCGACCGAACAGTAGGGGCAGGTGTTACGGGTTTCTTTGGTATGCGCCAGCTTGAAGTGACGCACCTGCTCGGCGAATGCCGGCGTTGGGGCCATGCCCAACGCCGCAAGGCTCGAGCCTCCAAGGCCGACGGCGGCGACCTTGAAGAACTGCCGACGGTTCAGGTCCATCGTGCACTCCTGATCAGGTGGTGGACGCGCGGAACATTGCCGGCGCCTCTTGGTAGTCACGGTGGCGGCCAATTGATGGCCGCCAAAGGATAAGACTAGTCAAGAATCCAGAAGGTGCGATGACCTGGGTCAGTGGTGCGGCCCTGATCAGGCACGTGGCAAGTTGCGCACCACATTCAGCGCCGCACTGCTCTGCGCCACAGGCATGATCTCGATGGTATTGATATTCACATGCGCCGGCTGCTCGGCAACCCAGGCTACCGTCGCTGCGATGTCCTCTGGCAGAAGGGCCTCGACATCCCGATACAAGGCCTGCACGGCGTCCAGGTCGCCATTGAGGCGCACCACCGAGAAGTCCGTGCCTGAGCACAGCCCCGGCTCGATGTTGCTCACCCGCACCCGGGTGCCAGCCAGGTCGGCACGCAGGTTGAGGCTGAACTGGCGGACGAACGCCTTGCTGGCGCCATACACGTTACCGCCCGGGTAGGGGTAAGTGCCGGCAATCGAGCCGATGTTGATGATCATGCCGCTATCGGCTTCCACCATCTGCGGCAGGATCCTGTGGGTGACCATGGCCAGGCCGGTGATGTTGGTGTCGATCATCTGCTGCCAGTTTGCGGCACTGCTGGTTTGGGCACGGTCCACGCCCAGCGCCAGCCCCGCGTTGTTGACCAGCAGATCGATCTGCAGCGACGCCTCACGCAGCTGCTCGACCGCCTTCTCGAGCGATACGGGGTCAGTGACATCCAGCGCCAGCGGAATGAAATTTACGCCCAGTTCGGCCTCCAGTGCTTTCAGTTTGTCCATGCGCCTGGCGCCACCGATCACACGGTAGCCTTTGCCGATCAGGGTGCAGCAGATGGCGCGGCCAAAGCCTGAGGAAGCACCGGTTACAAATGCGGTTTTCATTTGTTATCTCCTATCAATGGGTCAGGTCAGGTACTTCACGCCCAGGCTGGTGAACAGACAGAGCATCGAGAACACCAACGCCTTGCGCACCACGTCATTGCCTTTACGCAAGGCCAGGGAACTGCCCAGGTGGTTACCGAGGATGTTGCAGGCCACAAGTGGCAATGCCAGCAGGTAGACGACCTTGCCTGCGCTGACGAACGCCACCAAGGCACCGATGTTGGAAGCGAAGTTGAAGGTTTTGGAGTTGGCCGAACTGGAGACCAGGTCCATGCGCAGCAGGTAATGGAAAGCGATGATGAACATGCTGCCGGTACCGGGGCCGAAGAAGCCGTCGTAGAAGCCAATGGCCAGGCACGTCAACGGCACTACGGTGTACAGCATTCGCGAAGACAGCTCGCGCTCCTCGACCGGACGATCCTTGGGGGTAAGGAAAATGAGAATGCCGAGGGGGATCAGTGCCAGGATGATCTTGCCCACCGTTTCCTGCGAGATCGATACGATCAGGTGAGCCCCCAGGTAGGCGCCTAATAGCGAAAACGGCACCCCGACCAACGCTACCTGCCAGACCATCTTGCTGTTGGCCAGGAAGTTGCGGATAGCCGCCAGCGTGCCGAGGGTACTGACCAGTTTTTCCTGGCCCAGTGCCACTTGGGGCGGCAGGCCAACCAGCAGAAAACCCGGCACCAGAAACAAACCACCACCACCGGCAATGCTGTCGACGAAGCCCGCAACGAAGGCGATCGCGCCAAGTATGAGGACTGCCAGCAACCAGTGCTCCGCCCAGTAAGTACCCAACATTTCCATAGCGATGTCCATCCCGTGGAGCGTTATGCCAGGCGCAGCCCGAGTGTGGCCGGTCTGATCGGTGCGATGATTGTAATTTCAAAAATTGAATCGATTCAATCTAAAATAAATTCAACTCAATCTAACCAATTACCATCATTACCTGCATCCGAGCTTTCATGCTAGGCTTTCGCGCTCTTGCAGAGCCTGGTGCCATCTCCCATGTGGGTTCCCCAATACAGCCATCAAACACAGCCGGTTTACCTGATGATCGCTGATGCCCTTGAACAGGACATCGAACGTGGTCGGCTTGCAGAAGGTGATCGCTTACCCACGCTCAAGGACCTGGCCGAGGCGCTGAATGTAACCCCCGGCACTGTTGGAAGGGCCTACGACGAAGCAGCCAAGCGTGGTCTGGTGGCTGGCGAGGTAGGCCGAGGCACATTTGTCAGGCAACTGCGGCAGCCATTACCCGCCCCGTCGGTGCCCACACCCGTTGCCGGCGAGAGTAGCCAGATCGACCTCTCGATCATCAAGCCCAACGACGCTCACATGAGCGAGTGGCTAGGCACGGCTATCCGCGAACTGGCCGCCTCCTCGGACTTGGGGCAGGTACTCGACTATGTGACGGAAGGTGGCCACACGTCCCACAAACAAGCCGGTGCAACCTGGATACAGCGCTGGCTGCCTGATGCTCGCTGGCAGCAGGTGGTACTGACCGCTGGCGCCCAGCATGGGCTGCTGGTGGCCATCAGCAGCCTGTCGAAGAGTGACGATGTGGTGCTGTGCGAGTCGCTCTGCTACCCGGGCATCATATCCCTGGCTCACAGCCTGGGCCGGCGCTTGCGCGGCGTCGCCATGGACGAACACGGGCTCATCCCGGAGGCATTGCGCGCGGCCTGTCTGGAACACCGCCCTTCCCTGCTGGTGTGCGTCACCACGCACCAGAACCCGACCAACTCGATCATGCCCCCAGCAAGGCGCCAGGCTATCGCCGAGATCGCCCGTGAGTTCGACCTGTTCATCGTGGATGACGATATCTACGGTTTTCTCGAGCCCGACCCGGGCTACAAGCCGCTTGCAGCGTATGCGCCTGAACGCTCGGTGTACCTCACCAGCCTGTCCAAAAGCGTGCTGCCGGCACTGCGCATCGGCTACCTGTACGCCCCGCCGCAAACCCTGTCGCGGTTATCATCGATGGTACGCAGCAGCGTGTGGATGCCATCGCCACTGATGGCGCAACTGGCCAGCAACCTGATCAACAGCGGCAAGGCCGACCAGCTGGTGCGTATGCAGCAGCAGGAGGCGGCCGCACGCCAGCACATGGCCCGGGAGATTCTTGGCCAATACAAGATCCGCACCCAGCCTCACAGCTTCCATATCTGGCTGGAGCTGCCAGAACCGTGGACCAGCGACGAGTTTGCCAACCTGGCGCGTGACAACGGCGTAACGGTGGTCAGCGGCAGCCAGTTCCTGCCAGAACGCAGCCACGCCACCTGCGGTGTGCGCATCGCCCTGATGGCACCCAGCCGCCAGGCACTGGGCTTTGCCCTGACCAAGCTGGCAAGCCTGCTGGATTCGGCGGAGCCGCGGTTGTTCTACTGAAAGCGATGCCAGATACGCGGTGCTGCCCATAAAAAAACCCAGGGCAACTGCCCTGGGTTTCTGGTCTTGCTGAACGCCTTACCGCTCTGATCAGAACGGAATATCGTCATCGAAGCTGTCGAAGTCAGCCGCCGGCTGCGGCGCAGGCTGTTGCGGCGCTGGGCGCTGAGGGGCCTGTTGCGGGCGCTGGGCCTGCTGGCGTGGCGGTGCCTGGTTGTACTGTTGCTGCTGGCCGCCACCGTAATTGCCGCCACCCTGGTTGTATGGGTCGCCGCCCTGCTGCTGGCCTTGCGGACGACCGCCGAGCAGCTGCATGGTGCCGTTGATGTCGACGATGATCTCGGTGGTGTAGCGCTTGATGCCGTCTTTTTCCCACTCGCGGGTCTGCAGCTTGCCTTCGATGTAGCACTGCGAACCCTTGCGCAGGTACTCGCCAGCGATTTCGGCAACCTTGCCGAACAGCGACACACGGTGCCACTCGGTACGCTCGACCTTCTGGCCCGACTGCTTGTCAGTCCACTGCTCGCTGGTGGCCAGGCTCAGGTTGGTCACGGCGTTACCGTTGGGCAGGTAGCGGACTTCGGGATCCTGGCCACAGGTACCGACCAGAATGACTTTGTTAACCCCACGGGCCATAACGTTCTCCTAGGCTTCGCACGCCGAAGAGGCTGGATTCACCAGTCGCTCGAGGGTCGCACGGTCCAAAATTTTCGTATCCAGTTTGATATAGATGGCGGCTTCTTCTTCCACCACCACAGCGTCGGTCACACCCGGCACGGCCATCAGGCGCTCGGTCAGGCCGGCTTCCCGGACCGCCTCAGGGGTCAGGGGCATGCGCAGGCTGGTCACATATGGCGGCTCGTTCATGCGCAAGGCGACGATCAGCCAGATAGCACACAGCACCGCGCTACCGAGGAACACCGTGTTCAGCCCACCGTGCTGGAACAGCCAGCCGCCAAGAATCCCGCCTAACGCTGCACCGAGGAACTGGCTGGTGGAATACACCCCCATTGCCGTCCCCTTGCCACCGGCAGGCGACACCTTGCTCACCAGAGAAGGCAGCGAAGCCTCCAGCAGGTTGAATGCGGTAAAGAATACCACGGTGCCAACCACCAGTCCGCGCAAACCGTCAGCCCACTCCCAGAAGTATATCTCCGTCAGCAGCAGGACACTGACCGCGCCGGCCAACACACGTTTCATCTTGCGCTTTTTTTCGCCGTAGATGATGAACGGGACCATTGCAAAAAATGAGATGAACAGCGCGGTCAGGTACACCCACCAATGCTGCTCCTTGGGCAGGCCGCCACGCTCGACGAACGCCAGCGGCAGCGCAACGAAGCTGGCCATGAGGACGGCGTGCAGGATGAAAATGCTGACG
Organism: Pseudomonas sp. GLN_2; assembly: GCF_043106005.1. Lineage (NCBI taxonomy): Bacteria > Pseudomonadati > Pseudomonadota > Gammaproteobacteria > Pseudomonadales > Pseudomonadaceae > Pseudomonas > Pseudomonas sp. GLN_2. The sequence goes on from NZ_JBICMC010000054.1 coordinate 81,076, forward strand.
TCCAGGCGCAGAAGGTCCGGATGGCGCAGGGTCGGGCCGATGGCCTGGCGCGCCACACCCGACTCGCGGTGCTGCAAAATGCTGTGGGTGCTGGGCACGACAAACGCGATCAACAGCATGCCGACCAGGGCCAGCCCAGCCGTGACCAGGAACAAACCTGACAAACCAAAGGCACTTGTCAGCAATGGACCGACGACCATGGCGACAGCAAACGACAGGCCGATGCTCATGCCGATCATGGCCATGGCCTTGGTCCGGTGTTGTTCGCGGGTGAGGTCCGACAGCAGTGCCATGACCGCAGCAGAAATTGCCCCCGCGCCCTGCAGGATGCGCCCGGCAATCACGCCCCAGATAGAGTCGGCCTGGGCCGCCAGTACACTGCCCAGGGCGAAGATCACCAGCCCCAGATAAATCACCGGCCGGCGACCGATGCGGTCGGAAATCATCCCGAACGGGATCTGCAATACCGCCTGGGTCAGGCCATAGGCACCAATGGCCAGGCCGATCAGGGCAGGCGTGGCGCCAGCCAGGTCCATGCCGTAGGTGGCCAGTACCGGCAAGACCATGAACATGCCCAGCATACGAAAGGCAAAGACCAGGGCAAGGCCGCCAGCGGCGCGGGTTTCGCCGCTACTCATACGCTCGTTGTGGGTGTCGTGCATGGATTAACCTCGTGTGAACCGGCGGCGATTCTATCAGTCCGACAGCTTGACGGCATCTACGCGACGCTTTGCCGCGTCATACTGGCGCGCCGTATACTTCCTTGTTTATGCCCGCCAAGCGAGGCCGCAGTGGACAAGATCCTGATTCGTGGGGCACGTACCCACAACCTGAAGAACATCGACCTGACCCTGCCCCGGGACAAGTTGATCGTGATCACCGGCCTGTCCGGTTCCGGCAAGTCGTCCCTGGCGTTCGATACCTTGTACGCCGAAGGCCAGCGCCGCTACGTGGAATCGCTGTCGGCCTACGCCCGGCAGTTCCTGTCGATGATGGAAAAGCCCGACGTCGACACCATCGAAGGCCTGTCGCCGGCGATTTCCATCGAGCAGAAGTCGACCTCGCACAACCCGCGCTCCACGGTCGGCACCATCACCGAAATCTACGACTATCTGCGCCTGTTGTACGCCCGCGTCGGTACTCCACGCTGCCCGGACCACGATATCCCGCTGGAGGCGCAAACGATCAGCCAGATGGTCGACCTGGTGCTGGAGCGCCCGGAGGGCAGCAAGCTGATGCTGCTCGCGCCGGTGGTGCGCGAGCGCAAGGGCGAGCACCTGGCGGTGTTTGACGAGCTTCGCGCCCAGGGCTTCGTGCGGGCCAGGGTCAACGGCAAGCTCTACGAACTCGATGAATTGCCCAAGCTGGACAAACAGAAGAAGCACAGCATCGATGTGGTGGTGGACCGCTTCAAAGTCCGCGCCGACCTGCAACAGCGCCTGGCCGAATCGTTCGAGACCGCGTTGAAGCTGGCCGATGGTATTGCCCTGGTGGCACCGATGGACGACGAACAAGGCGAGGAGACGATCTTCTCCGCGCGCTTCGCCTGTCCGGTGTGCGGCCACGCGATCAGCGAGCTGGAACCGAAGCTGTTCTCCTTCAACAACCCGGCGGGCGCCTGCCCGACCTGCGACGGCCTGGGGGTCAAGCAGTTCTTCGACACCAAACGCCTGGTCAACACCGAACTGACCTTGGCCGAAGGCGCGATCCGCGGCTGGGACCGGCGTAACGTGTACTACTTCCAGATGCTCGGTTCGTTGGCTGCGCACTACGGCTTCAGCCTGGAGGAGCCTTTCGGCGAGCTGTCAGCCGAACACCAGAAGGTGATCCTGCAGGGCAGCGGCAAGCAGAGTGTCGACTTCAAATACCTCAACGACCGAGGCGATATCGTCAAGCGATCGCACCCGTTCGAAGGCATTGTGCCAAACCTTGAGCGCCGCTACCGCGAAACCGAATCGGCCACAGTGCGTGAAGAACTGGCCAAATTCCTTGGTACGCAACCGTGCCCGGATTGCCGGGGTACGCGCCTGCGCCGCGAGGCGCGCCATGTGTGGGTGGGCGAGAAAACCCTGCCGGCGGTAACCAATTTGCCGATCGGTGAAGCCAGCAACTACTTTGGTCAACTGACCCTCACCGGCCGCCGTGGCGAAATCGCGGCAAAAATCCTCAAGGAAATCTGCGAACGACTTCAGTTCCTGGTCAATGTCGGCCTCGACTACCTGACCCTGGATCGTAGCGCCGACACCCTGTCCGGCGGTGAAGCGCAACGTATCCGACTCGCCAGCCAGATCGGCGCCGGTCTGGTGGGGGTGATGTACATCCTCGATGAACCGTCCATCGGCCTTCATCAACGCGACAACGACCGCCTGTTGGCCACCCTCAACCATTTGCGCGACCTGGGCAACACGGTGATCGTGGTGGAACACGACGAGGACGCCATTCGGCTGGCCGACTACGTGGTCGATATCGGCCCAGGCGCCGGTGTTCACGGTGGGCAGATCGTCGCCGAGGGCTCGCCTCAGGAGGTCATGAACCATCCCGATTCGCTGACTGGCAAGTACCTGTCCGGGCGCAAGAAGATCGTCGTGCCGGCCAAGCGCACGCCGCGCAACAAGAAGCTGCAGCTCAAGCTCAAAGGCGCGCGTGGCAACAACCTGCAGAACGTCGACCTGGAAGTACCAATCGGCCTGCTGACCTGCGTGACTGGTGTATCCGGCTCGGGTAAATCGACGCTGATCAACAACACCCTGTACCCCTTGGCCGCCACCGCCCTCAATGGCGCAAGCAGCCTGGAAGCGGCACCGCACAGCAGCATGGACGGCCTGCAGCACCTGGACAAGGTGGTGGATATCGACCAGAGCCCGATCGGCCGCACACCACGCTCCAACCCGGCGACCTACACCGGCATCTTCACCCCGATCCGCGAGCTGTTCTCCGGTGTACCGGAGTCACGCTCGCGGGGTTATGGTCCGGGGCGTTTCTCATTCAACGTCAAGGGGGGCCGTTGCGAGGCCTGCCAGGGCGATGGCCTGATCAAGGTGGAAATGCACTTCCTGCCGGACATCTACGTGCCGTGTGATGTGTGCAAGAGCAAGCGCTACAACCGCGAAACCCTGGAGATCAAGTACAAGGGCAAGAACATCCACGAGGTGCTGGAAATGACCATCGAGGATGCCCGAGAGTTCTTCGATGCGGTGCCGGCGCTGGCGCGCAAGCTGCAAACGTTGATGGATGTAGGCCTGTCGTACATCAAACTGGGGCAATCAGCGACCACGTTGTCCGGCGGTGAGGCGCAGCGGGTGAAGCTGTCGCGCGAACTGTCCAAGCGCGATACCGGCAAGACCTTGTACATCCTCGACGAACCTACTACCGGTCTGCACTTTGCCGATATCCAGCAACTGCTGGATGTGTTGCATCGCCTGCGCGACCACGGCAATACCGTGGTGGTGATCGAGCATAACCTGGATGTGATCAAGACTGCCGACTGGCTGGTTGACCTGGGGCCTGAGGGCGGCTCCAAGGGTGGGCAGATCATTGCCTGCGGTACGCCAGAAGAGCTGAGCGAGATGAAGCAGTCATATACCGGCCATTACCTGAAACCATTGCTGGAGCGGGATCGGGCCTAAGTATTGCCAGCGCAATGAAAAAGCCCCTGGTACCGATGGTGCCAGGGGCTTTTACTTGAGCCTGTGGGTAACTTACATCTGCGACTGCAGGTAGTTTTCCAGCCCGATGGCCTTGATCAGCCCCTGCTGCTTCTCAAGCCAGTAGGTGTGATCTTCTTCGGTGTCGGCCAGCTGCGCACGCAGGATGTCACGACTTACGTAATCCTTGTGCAGTTCGCATAGCTCGATGCCTTTACAAAGCGCACCGCGCACCTTGTATTCGAGCTTGAGGTCTGCCTCGATCATTTCCGGCACGGTGCTACCGACCTCCAGGTCATCGGCACGCATGTCAGGGGTCCCTTCGAGCATGAGAATACGACGCATCAGGGCATCGGCGTGCTGCGTCTCTTCCTCCATCTCGTGGTTGATGCGCTCATAGAGCTTGGACAGGCCCCAGTCTTCGTACATGCGCGAATGAATGAAGTACTGGTCGCGTGCCGCCAGTTCGCCCTTCAGCAACGTGACGAGATAGTTGATTACATCCGGGTGGCCTTGCATCGCCCTGATTCTCCATGTGAAAACGTCTATGCCACATAGTGTGAACCAGCTTTTGCCTATGGTCACTGAAAAACGCGCAATCAGACGCAAAAAATCGGTTAAACAGTAGTGATATTCATTGAAAAACCGCCCAAATGAGGGCGGTTCTTCTTATCACTTCGACTTAGGCGAGATTGATGCCCAAAGCCTTTGCAATCCCTTCGCCATAGGCCGGATCCGCCTTGAAGAAGTACTGTAGCTGACGCTGAATCACATCTTCGCTGACACCCGCCATGGCACCGGCGATATTGCTGATCAGCAGGGCTTTCTGCTCATCGCTCATCAAACGGAACAAAGCGCCGGCATGGCTGAAGTAGTCGGTGTCCTCGCGGTGATCGTAGCGATCAGCCGAACCATTCATTGCCAAAGCTGGCTCAGCATGACGTGGCGACTGTTTCGGGGCATCGCTGTAGCTGTTTGGCTCGTAGTTCGGTGCACTACCGTAACTGCCGGTGGCCATCGAGCCGTCGCGCTGATAGCTGTTGACCGGGCAGCGTGGCGCGTTGACTGGCAATTGCTGGTGGTTGGTGCCCACGCGATAGCGGTGCGCGTCGGCGTAGGCGAATACACGGCCTTGCAGCATGCGGTCCGGTGAAAGACCGACGCCGGGCACCATATTGCTCGGGCCGAACGCGGCCTGCTCGACTTCTGCAAAATAGTTGAGCGGGTTACGGTTGAGCTCCAGCACACCCACCTCGATGAGCGGATACTCCTTCTGCGACCAGGTCTTGGTCACGTCGAATGGGTTCTCGTCGCGGCTGGCAGCCTCGGCTTCGCTCATCACCTGAATGCAGACAGTCCAGCGCGGGTAGTCGCCACGCTCAATGGCCTCGAAGAGGTCGCGCTGAGCGTAATCCGGGTCGGTACCTGCCAGGCGTGCAGCGTCTGCCGGGGTGAGGTTCTTGATGCCTTGTTGGGTCTTGAAGTGCCACTTGACCCAAGTGCGTTCGCCCTTTGCATTGATCAGGCTGTAGGTGTGGCTGCCGAAGCCATGCATGTGACGGTAGCCGTCCGGAATGCCACGGTCGGAAAACAGGATGGTGACCTGATGCAGCGCTTCTGGGGAGTGCGACCAGAAATCCCAAACCATCTGAGCGTTCTTCAGGTTGGACTGCGGGTGGCGCTTCTGGGTGTGGATAAAGTCCGGGAACTTCAGCGGGTCACGAATGAAGAACACTGGCGTGTTGTTACCGACGATGTCCCAGTTGCCTTCCTCGGTGTAGAACTTCACCGCGAAGCCACGCGGGTCACGCTCGGTATCTGCAGAGCCGCGCTCGCCACCAACGGTAGAGAAGCGTAAGAAAGTCTCGGTTTGTTTACCGACCTCTTCGAACAGCTTGGCGCTGGTATAGCCGGTGATATCGTGAGTAACGGTAAAGGTACCGTAGGCGCCCGAGCCTTTGGCATGGACGCGGCGCTCAGGAATGTTCTCGCGATTGAAATGGGCGAGCTTCTCGATCAGGTGGAAGTCGTCGAGCAACAGCGGACCGCGCGGGCCGGCGGAGCGGGAGTTCTGGTTGTCGGCTACAGGTGCACCGCTGGCGGTGGTGAGAATCTTGCTCATGGGCTCTCCTTTTCGGTCTTCAAGGGCCGGCTAATCGGCTGTAGAGAGAGTATTGACGAGCAAGATTACAGGGACAAATTCATTACATGACTTAAATCAATAGAAATAAACAATAGATGTAAAGACAAAAAACCGGGCACTAGGCCCGGTTTTCTGTAGCAGACAGAACGTCTTACTCAGCAGCTTCTACAGCACCGCCGACCGGACGATCAACCAGCTCGACGTACGCCATAGGCGCGTTGTCGCCAGCGCGGAAACCGCACTTCAGGATGCGCAGGTAGCCGCCCTGACGGGTGGCGTAGCGCTTGCCCAGGTCGTTGAACAGTTTGCCAACAGCGGACTTCGAACGGGTACGGTCGAAGGCCAGACGACGGTTAGCAACGCTGTCTTCCTTGGCCAGGGTGATCAGCGGCTCGGCAACGCGGCGCAGTTCCTTGGCTTTCGGCAGGGTGGTTTTGATCAGCTCGTGCTCGATCAGCGACACTGCCATGTTCTGGAACATAGCCTTGCGGTGAGAGCTGGTACGGCTCAGGTGACGTCCACTTTTACGATGACGCATGATTCATTCCTTACCAAACACTACGTTCGGTGATTACGACGATCAGGCGGTCGCCTTGTCGTCTTTCTTAAGACTTGCAGGCGGCCAGTTGTCGAGGCGCATGCCGAGAGACAGACCACGAGAGGCCAGAACGTCCTTGATTTCAGTCAGGGACTTCTTACCCAGGTTAGGAGTCTTCAACAGCTCTACTTCGGTACGCTGAATCAGGTCGCCGATGTAGTAGATGTTCTCCGCCTTGAGGCAGTTGGCCGAACGTACAGTCAGTTCCAGGTCGTCAACCGGACGCAGCAGGATCGGATCGATCTCGTCTTCCTGCTCGACTACGACAGGCTCGCTGTCACCTTTGAGGTCGACGAACGCGGCCAACTGCTGTTGCAGAATGGTCGCAGCGCGGCGGATAGCCTCTTCAGGATCCAGGGTGCCGTTGGTTTCCAGATCAATGACCAGTTTGTCCAGGTTGGTACGCTGTTCAACACGGGCGTTCTCGACCACATAGGCGATACGACGCACCGGGCTGAAGGAGGCGTCCAACTGCAGACGGCCAATGCTACGGCTTTCGTCTTCGTCGGTTTGACGGGAGTCGGCCGGCTCGTAACCACGACCACGAGCTACAGTGAGCTTCATGTTCAGAGCGCCGTTCGACGCCAGGTTCGCGATTACGTGATCGGGGTTGACGATCTCGACATCGTGATCCAGCTGAATATCGGCAGCGGTAACCACCCCCGAACCCTTTTTCGACAAGGTCAGCGTAACTTCGTCACGACCATGCAGTTTGATAGCGAGACCTTTCAGGTTCAACAGGATTTCAATTACGTCTTCCTGAACACCTTCGATCGCGGAGTACTCATGGAGTACGCCATCGATCTCGGCCTCGACTACTGCACAGCCAGGCATGGAGGACAACAGGATGCGGCGCAGCGCGTTGCCCAGGGTATGGCCGAAACCACGCTCGAGAGGCTCGAGCGTAATTTTGGCGCGGGTCGGACTGACTACCTGCACATCAATGTGGCGGGGAGTCAGGAACTCATTTACCGAAATCTGCATGGATGCACCTATTTTCTAGCCCTTACTTGGAGTAGAGCTCGACAATCAGGTTTTCGTTGATGTCGGCAGACAGGTCGCTGCGAGCAGGAACGTTCTTGAAAACGCCCGACTTTTTAGCAGCATCCACATCAACCCACTCAACGCGGCCACGCTGGGCGCACAGTTCAAGGGCTTGAACAATGCGCAACTGGCCCAGCGATTTCTCGCGGACTGCGACCACGTCACCCGGACGAACTTGGTAGGATGGAATGTTTACAGTCTTACCGTTGACGCTGATCGCTTTGTGCGAAACCAGCTGACGGGACTCGGAACGAGTCGAGCCGAAGCCCATACGGTAAACGACGTTATCCAGACGGCACTCGAGCAGTTGCAGCAGGTTCTCACCGGTTGCGCCTTTTTTCGAGGCAGCAGCTTGGTAGTAACCGCGGAACTGACGCTCCAGAACACCGTAGATACGACGGACTTTTTGTTTCTCACGCAGCTGGGTGCCGTAGTCGGACTGACGGCCACGGCGCTGGCCGTGGATACCTGGGGCTGCTTCGATATTGCACTTCGATTCCAGAGCGCGAACGCCGCTCTTCAGGAACAGATCGGTGCCTTCACGACGAGACAGTTTGCATTTTGGACCAATGTAACGTGCCATTCTTCTGTCTCCTGATTACACGCGACGCTTCTTCGGCGGACGGCACCCGTTGTGCGGGATTGGCGTCACGTCGGTGATGCTGGCGATCTTGTAGCCGCAGCTGTTCAATGCACGAACGGCGGACTCACGACCTGGACCTGGACCCTTGACGTTAACGTCGAGGTTCTTCAGACCGTATTCCAGCGCAGCTTGACCAGCACGCTCAGCAGCGATCTGAGCTGCGAACGGGGTGGATTTGCGCGAACCACGGAAACCCGAACCACCGGAGGTCGCCCAGGACAAAGCATTGCCCTGACGGTCGGTGATGGTCACGATGGTGTTGTTGAAAGAAGCATGGATGTGGGCGATGCCATCAACCACTGTCTTTTTGACTTTCTTACGAGGACGAGCAGCAGGTTTTGCCATGTCTATATTCCTGGGCGATTACTTGCGGATCGGCTTACGCGGGCCCTTACGGGTGCGTGCGTTGGTCTTGGTGCGCTGACCGCGAACCGGCAGACCTTTACGATGACGCAGGCCGCGGTAGCAACCCAGGTCCATCAAGCGCTTGATCTTCATGTTGATGTCACGACGCAGGTCACCTTCGGTGGTGAACTTCGCGACTTCGCCACGCAGGGTTTCGATTTGCTCGTCGCTCAGATCCTTGATCTTAGCGGCTGGGTTTACACCAGCGTCTGCACAAATCTTCTGTGCAGTTGTGCGACCGACACCATAGATGTAGGTCAGCGAGATAACAGTATGCTTGTTATCTGGAATGTTGACGCCTGCAATACGGGCCATTCAGTGGGACTCCAATTGACAGCTACCTACGCCCCGGAAGCCAAGAAATAGGGCGCGAGATAATATCGCTGTAGAAACGAATAATCAACCCAGCAGCACACTAGCTGCTGGGTTTGAAGCGCAGATCACACTCAGCCTTGGCGCTGTTTGTGACGCGGTTCCGCGCTGCAGATCACTCGTACGACGCCTTCGCGACGGATGATCTTGCAGTTACGGCACAGCTTTTTCACCGATGCACGAACTTTCATTACCGACTCCTCGAACCTTAGGGGCGTATCAGCGCAGCAAACCGCTGCCACCGTAGCCTTTCAGGTTGGCTTTCTTCATCAGGGATTCGTACTGGTGCGAAACGAGGTGCGATTGTACTTGGGACATGAAGTCCATCACAACCACTACCACAATCAGCAACGAGGTCCCGCCAAGGTAGAACGGCACATTTGCTGCCACCACCAGGAACTGGGGCAGAAGGCAGACGGCCATCATGTAAAGAGCACCGAACATGGTCAAACGGGTCAGAACGCCATCAATGTAGCGCGCCGACTGCTCACCAGGACGGATACCCGGAATAAAGGCACCGGACTTCTTCAGGTTTTCCGCTACGTCTTTCGGGTTGAACATCAACGCTGTGTAGAAGAAGCAGAAGAAAATGATCCCTGCACTAAACAGCAGAATGTTCAACGGCTGACCAGGAGCGATCGACTGCGAGATGTCCTGCAGCCAGCCCATACCTTCGGACTGACCAAACCAGGCACCCAGCGAAGCCGGGAACAGCAAAATGCTGCTCGCGAAAATGGCCGGGATAACCCCCGCCATGTTCACCTTCAGCGGCAAGTGGCTAGTCTGCGCAGCGAAGACCTTGCGGCCCTGCTGACGCTTGGCGTAATGAACGGCGATACGACGCTGACCACGCTCAATGAACACCACAAAACCGATAATCGCTACTGCCAGCAAACCGATGGCGACCAAGGCGAAAATGTTGATATCGCCTGTGCGTGCAGACTCGAAAGACTGCCCGATTGCTCTCGGAAGACCGGCAACGATACCTGCGAAGATCAACATCGAGATACCGTTGCCCACACCGCGCTCGGTGATCTGCTCGCCCAGCCACATCATGAACATCGCGCCTGCCACGAAAGTGGAAACAGCGACGACGTGGAAGCCCAGGCCTGCAGAAAACGCCACGCCCTGGTTGGCCAGGCCAATGGACATGCCAATGGCTTGGACCAGTGCCAGGATAACGGTGCCGTAGCGGGTGTACTGGCTGATCTTGCGACGGCCAGCTTCACCTTCCTTCTTCAACTGCTCCAGTTGCGGGCTGACCGCCGTCATCAACTGCATGATGATCGATGCCGAGATGTACGGCATGATCCCCAGTGCAAAGATGCTCATGCGCTCAAGCGCGCCACCGGAAAACATGTTGAACAAGCTAAGAATGGTCCCCTCATTCTGCCGAAACAGATCCGCCAGACGGTCCGGATTGATGCCGGGAACCGGGATATGCGCACCTATCCGATAGACGATGATCGCCATGAACAGAAAGCGCAGACGAGCCCAGAGTTCCGACATCCCGCCCTTACCGAGCGAAGAGAGAGCACCTTGCTTAGCCATTTATTCCTCGAATTTGCCGCCAGCTGCTTCGATAGCCGCACGCGCACCCTTGGTGGCTGCGATACCCTTGATGGTGACTGCGCGAGTAACTTCGCCAGACAGCATGATTTTCACACGCTGAATGTGCTGGTTGATCACGTTGGCATCCTTCAGGGATTGCACGGAGATCACGTCGCCTTCCACTTTGGCCAGCTCGGACAGGCGCACTTCAGCGCGGTCCATGGCTTTCAGGGAAACGAAGCCGAACTTCGGCAGGCGACGGTGCAGCGGCTGTTGACCGCCTTCGAAGCCAGGAGCGATCGAACCACCCGAACGGGAAGTCTGACCTTTGTGGCCACGGCCGCCGGTCTTACCCAGACCGCTACCGATACCACGACCTGGACGATGCTTCTCGCGACGGGAACCCGGCGCTGGACTCAGATCATTGAGTTTCATCGATTAGCCCTCGACCTTCAGCATGTAGTAAGCCTTGTTGATCATCCCGCGGTTCTCGGGAGTATCCTGGACTTCTACAGTGTGACCGATGCGACGCAGACCCAGGCCTTTAACACACAGCTTGTGGTTAGGCAGACGGCCCGAGACGCTCTTGATCAGCGTTACTTTTACGGTTGCCATGATCAGAAGATCTCCTCGACGCTCTTGCCACGCTTGGCGGCAATGGATTCAGGAGATTGCATGGCTTTCAGACCCTTGAAGGTGGCGTAAACCACGTTCACTGGGTTGGTCGAACCGTAGCACTTGGCCAGAACGTTCTGAACACCAGCAACTTCCAGGACAGCACGCATTGCGCCACCGGCGATGATACCGGTACCTTCCGAGGCAGGCTGCATGTATACCTTCGAGGCGCCGTGGGCAGCCTTGGTGGCGTACTGCAGAGTGGTGCCCTTCAGGTCAACCTGAATCATGTTGCGGCGAGCAGCTTCCATGGCTTTCTGGATCGCGGCTGGTACTTCGCGCGACTTGCCACGGCCGAAGCCAACACGACCTTTACCATCACCCACCACGGTCAGCGCGGTGAAGGTGAAGATACGGCCGCCTTTTACGGTTTTGGCAACGCGGTTAACTTGAACCAGCTTCTCGATGTAGCCTTCGTCGCGCTTTTGATCGTTATTTGCCATAACTTAGAACTCCAGCCCGCCTTCACGAGCAGCATCAGCCAGCGCTTTGACGCGGCCATGGTACTTGAAGCCGGAACGGTCAAAGGCAACTTGAGATACACCGGCGGCTTTCGCACGCTCAGCTACCAGCTTGCCAACCTTAGTGGCCGCGTCGATGTTGCCAGTGGCGCCATCACGCAGGTCTTTGTCCAAGGTCGAGGCGCTTGCCAGAACCTTGCTGCCGTCGGCCGAAATGACCTGGGCGTAGATGTGCTGCGAGGAGCGGAACACGCACAGGCGCACGACTTCGAGTTCGTGCATCTTGAGACGTGCTTTGCGAGCGCGACGCAGTCGAATAACTTTTTTGTCGGTCATTTACTAGGCCCTACTTCTTCTTGGCTTCTTTACGACGGACTACTTCGTCCGCGTAACGCACACCTTTACCTTTGTAAGGCTCTGGCGGACGGAAGTCGCGGATTTCAGCGGCCACCTGACCTACCAGCTGCTTGTCGATACCCTTGATCAGGATGTCGGTCTGGCTAGGTGTTTCAGCGGTGATACCGGCTGGCAGTTCGTAGTCCACTGGGTGAGAGAAGCCCAGGGCCAGGTTCAGGACGGTGCCTTTAGCCTGTGCCTTGTAACCAACACCGACCAGCTGGAGCTTGCGCTCGAAGCCTTGGCTTACGCCTTGGACCATGTTGTTGACCAGAGCGCGGGTGGTACCGGCCATGGCACGAGCTTGCTGGTCACCATTGCGAGCGACGAAACGCAGCTCACCAGACTCTTCGGTAACTTCAACAGACGAGTGAACGTTCAGTTCGAGAGTACCTTTGGCACCCTTCACCGAAAGCTGCTGGCCGGCGAATTTGACTTCGACACCGGATGGCAGCTTAACGGGGTTCTTAGCGACGCGAGACATGTCTATCCCCCCTTAGAACACTGTGCACAGAACTTCGCCGCCGACACCGGCAGCGCGCGCAGCGCGATCAGTCATCACACCTTTGTTGGTGGAGACGATAGACACGCCCAGACCGCCACGTACTTTCGGCAGATCGGTGACGGCCTTGTACTGGCGCAGGCCTGGACGGCTGGAGCGCTTCAGTTCCTCGATGACCGGACGGCCTTCGAAGTACTTCAGTTCGATCGACAGGGAAGGCTTGGCCTCACCAGTTACCTGGTAGCCAGCGATGTAACCTTCGTCCTTCAGAACTTTGGCAACCGCGACCTTCAGGGTAGAGGAAGGCATGCTTACGACGGACTTTTCAGCCATCTGGGCATTACGGATGCGAGTTAGCATGTCCGCTAACGGGTCCTGCATACTCATGGGCTAGATGCTCCTGATACAAGAATTATTAGCCTTGCGGCTATGACAACCACCCGAACGGTTTGGGCAAAAACCCAGGCTCAGGTGAGCCGGTCATTCTAGACACAAGGCAGAAACGAAACAAGCCCCATATAGGGGCTTGTTTGTTGGCAAGGTCACCGGCGGTCGGAAGATTGCTCTCCTTCCACCCGTGCCTTGCCTGCAGCGATTACCAGGAGGCCTTGACCAGGCCTGGTACGTCACCGCGCATTGCAGCTTGACGCAGCATGTTACGGCCCAGGCCGAACTTACGGTATACACCGTGAGGACGACCGGTCAGGCGGCAACGGTTGCGCAGGCGCGAGGCGCTAGCGTCGCGTGGCTGCTTCTGCAGAGCGACAACGGCAGCGAAACGCTCTTCTGGAGAGGCGTTCAGGTTGACGATGGTCGCTTTCAGCTCAGCACGCTTCTTGGCGAACTTCGCTACCGTGAGCTGACGCTTCAGCTCGCGGTTTTTCATGCTCTTCTTGGCCATTTTCCTACTCCAATCAGTTGCGGAACGGGAACTTGAAAGCACGCAGCAGAGCGCGGCCTTCGTCGTCCGAACGAGCAGTGGTGGTCAGGGTGATGTCCAAACCGCGCAGAGCATCGATCTTGTCGTAGTCGATTTCCGGGAAGATGATCTGCTCTTTCACGCCCATGCTGTAGTTGCCACGACCATCGAAGGACTTGGCATTCAGGCCGCGGAAGTCGCGAACCCGAGGCAGGGAGATCGCCAGCAGGCGGTCCAGGAATTCGTACATCTTGTCGCTACGCAGGGTCACCTTGACGCCGATCGGCCAGCCTTCGCGGACTTTGAAGCCAGCGATGGATTTGCGAGCGAAAGTCACGACCGGCTTTTGACCGGTGATCTTTTCCAGGTCGGCAACAGCGTGCTCGATGACTTTCTTGTCGCCGATCGCTTCGCCCAGACCCATGTTCAGGGTGATCTTGGTAACGCGCGGAACTTCCATCACGTTCGACAGCTTAAGTTCTTCCTTAAGCTTAGGAGCGATTTCGTTCCGGTAAATCTCTTTCAGTCGTGCCATGGTCTTCTACCTAGCAGTGTTCAAGCATCAACCGCTTTTTGGGTCGACTTGAAGACACGAATTTTTTTACCGTCTTCTACTTTGAAACCAACGCGGTCAGCCTTGTTGGTTTCACCGTTGAAGATGGCAACGTTGGAAGCGTGCAGAGGCGCTTCTTTCTCGACGATACCGCCCTGTACGCCCGCCATCGGGTTAGGCTTGGTATGACGCTTGACCAGGTTCACGCCACCGATAACCAGACGGTCATCAGCCAGAACCTTCAGCACCTTACCGCGCTTACCTTTGTCTTTGCCGGCGATCACGATGATCTCGTCGTCACGACGAATCTTTTGCATGTCGGATCTCCTTACAGCACTTCAGGGGCGAGCGAGACGATCTTCATGAACTTCTCAGTACGAAGTTCACGGGTCACTGGCCCGAAGATGCGAGTGCCGATCGGCTCTTGCTTGTTGTTCAGCAGAACAGCAGCGTTGCCGTCGAAACGAATGATGGAACCGTCAGCGCGACGAACACCATGACGGGTACGTACGACGACAGCGGTCATCACCTGGCCTTTTTTGACCTTACCGCGCGGAATTGCTTCCTTGACGGTTACTTTGATGATGTCACCGATACCGGCGTAACGGCGGTGCGAACCGCCGAGTACCTTGATGCACATGACGCGACGAGCGCCGCTGTTATCGGCCACATCGAGCATGGATTGAGTCTGAATCATAAAATTTCTCCGACCCCTAGCCCTTAGACTTCAACAGCGCGTTCGAGGACTTCAACCAGTGCCCAGGACTTGGTCTTGGCCAGCGGACGGGTTTCACGGATGGAAACCTTGTCGCCGATCTTGCACTGGTTGGCTTCGTCGTGCGCGTGCAGCTTAGTCGAACGCTTAACGTATTTACCGTAGATCGGGTGCTTTACGCGACGCTCGATCAGAACGGTGATGGTCTTGTCCATTTTGTCGCTGACGACACGGCCAGTCAGCGTACGGACGGTTTTTTCAGCTTCAGCCATGATCACTTACCTGCCTGCTGGTTGAGCACAGTTTTCACGCGAGCGATGTCACGCTTAACTTGCGAGAGCAGGTGCGACTGCCCCAACTGGCCAGTTGCTTTCTGCATACGCAGATTGAACTGGTCGCGCAGCAAGCCGAGCAGTTGCTCGTTCAGTTGCTGTGCCGATTTTTCACGAAGTTCATTCGCTTTCATCACATCACCGTCCGCTTAACAAAGGAGGTGGCGAGAGGCAGCTTTGCAGCAGCCAGGGCGAAAGCTTCGCGCGCCAGCTCTTCAGAAACACCCTCGATCTCGTACAGGACTTTGCCTGGCTGAATCTGGGCAACCCAGTATTCCACGGAGCCCTTACCTTTACCCATACGAACCTCAAGAGGTTTTTTGGAGATCGGCTTGTCCGGGAACACACGGATCCAGATCTTACCGCCACGCTTAACGTGACGGGTCAGCGCACGACGTGCGGACTCGATCTGGCGAGCGGTGAGGCGACCGCGAGCAACAGCTTTCAGGGCGAATTCGCCGAAGCTGACTTTGCTACCGCGCAGTGCCAGACCACGGTTGTGGCCAGTCATCTGCTTGCGGAATTTTGTACGCTTTGGTTGCAACATTTGGCGTACCCCTTACTTAGCAGCTTTTTTACGAGGCGCTGGTGCTTGTGGTTTCAGTTCTTCTTGGCGACCACCAATAACTTCGCCTTTGAAGATCCAAACCTTCACACCGATCACACCGTAAGTGGTGTGAGCTTCGTAGGTGTTGTAGTCGATATCGGCACGCAGGGTGTGCAGAGGCACACGACCTTCGCGATACCACTCGGTACGAGCAATCTCAGCACCGCCGAGACGACCGCTCACCTGGATCTTGATGCCCTTGGCACCAATACGCATGGCGTTCTGTACCGCGCGCTTCATGGCGCGACGGAACATTACACGGCGTTCCAGCTGCTGAGCTACGCTCTGCGCAACCAGCATAGCGTCGAGTTCCGGCTTGCGGATCTCTTCGATGTTGATGTGCACAGGCACACCCATCTGCTTGGTCAGGTCCTGACGCAGCTTCTCGACATCTTCACCTTTCTTACCGATAACGATACCGGGACGAGCGGTGTGGATGGTGATGCGTGCAGTTTGAGCCGGACGATGAATATCGATACGGCTTACGGACGCGCTTTTTAGTTTGTCTTGGAGGTACTCACGCGTTTTCAGATCCTTCAACAGGTAATCTGCGTAAGTAGCACCGTCTGCGTACCAGACGGAGGTGTGCTCCTTGACGATTCCCAGGCGAATGCCAGTGGGATGTACTTTCTGACCCATCTGATCGACTCCGTTACTTGTCCGCAACCTTGACAGTGATATGGCAAGACCGCTTGACGATGCGATCAGCACGGCCTTTGGCACGTGGCATGATGCGCTTCAGCGAACGCCCTTCGTTGACGAAGACGGTGGAGACCTTCAGGTCATCAACGTCTGCGCCTTCGTTGTGTTCGGCGTTGGCTACGGCCGACTCGAGGACTTTCTTCATGATTTCAGCGGCTTTTTTGCTGCTGAAGGCCAACAGGTTGAGCGCTTCGCCCACCTTCTTCCCGCGGATCTGGTCGGCGACCAAGCGGGCTTTCTGGGCGGAGATGCGAGCGCCCGACAACTTAGCGGCTACTTCCATTTCCTTACCCCTTAACGCTTGGCTTTCTTGTCAGCCACGTGCCCGCGATAGGTGCGGGTACCGGCGAACTCGCCCAGTTTGTGGCCGACCATGTCTTCGTTCACGAGAACTGGAACATGCTGGCGACCGTTGTGAACCGCGATGGTCAGACCGACCATTTGTGGCAGGATCATCGAACGGCGCGACCAGGTTTTAACTGGCTTGCGATCGTTCTTCTCCACCGCCACTTCGACCTTCTTCAACAGGTGAAGATCGATAAAAGGACCTTTTTTCAGAGAACGTGGCACTGTCGTATCCCTCTAGTTACTTGCGACGACGGACGATCATGTTGTCGGTACGCTTATTACCACGGGTTTTAGCACCCTTGGTTGGGAAGCCCCATGGCGATACCGGATGACGACCACCGGAGGTACGACCTTCACCACCACCGTGTGGGTGGTCAACCGGGTTCATGGCAACACCACGAACGGTTGGGCGAACGCCGCGCCAGCGTTTGGCACCAGCTTTACCCAGCGAACGCAGGCTGTGCTCGGAGTTCGAGACTTCGCCCAGGGTCGCACGGCACTCAGCCAG
Source organism: Pseudomonas sp. GLN_2 (assembly GCF_043106005.1). NCBI lineage: Bacteria > Pseudomonadati > Pseudomonadota > Gammaproteobacteria > Pseudomonadales > Pseudomonadaceae > Pseudomonas > Pseudomonas sp. GLN_2. Next base: position 98,194 of record NZ_JBICMC010000054.1, read on the forward strand.
GACTTTACGCATTTCACCAGAGCGCAGACGCAGGGTCACGTAGACACCTTCGCGAGCGATCAGCTGAGCCGAAGCACCAGCGGAACGAGCGATCTGAGCACCTTTACCCGGCTTCAGTTCGATGCCGTGAATGGTGCTACCTACTGGAATGTTGCGCAGCTGCAGGGAGTTACCGGCCTTGATTGGGGCCAGGGCACCTGCGATCAGCTGGTCGCCAGCGCTCACGCCTTTAGGCGCGATGATGTAGCGACGCTCACCGTCTGCGTAGCACAGCAGGGCGATGTGAGCAGTACGGTTTGGATCGTATTCGATACGCTCGACAGTGGCTGGAATGCCATCTTTGTCGTTGCGACGGAAGTCGACCAGACGGTAATGCTGCTTGTGACCACCACCAACGTGACGAGTGGTAATGCGGCCATTGTTGTTACGACCACCAGACTTCGATTTTTTCTCGATCAGCGGTGCGTGAGGAGCGCCTTTGTGCAGCTCCTTGTTGACCACCTTGACCACGAAACGGCGGCCAGGGGAAGTCGGTTTGCATTTAACGATTGCCATGATGCACCCCTTCCTTACTCAGCACTGCTGCTGAAATCGAGATCTTGGCCTGGCTGAAGGGAGACGATCGCCTTCTTCCAGTCATTACGCTTGCCCAGACCACGTGCGGTACGCTTGGTTTTACCCAGAACGTTAACAGTCGACACGTTTTCAACTTTTACGTTGAACAGGCCTTCGACAGCTTTCTTGATTTCCAGCTTGGTTGCATCAGTAGCAACCTTGAATACGAACTGGCCTTTTTTCTCAGCCAGAACGGTAGCCTTCTCGGAAACGTGCGGGCCAAGGAGGACTTTGAATACGCGTTCCTGGTTCATCCCAGCAGCTCCTCGAATTTCTTCACGGCCGAGACAGTGATCAACACTTTCTCGTATGCGATCAGACTGACCGGGTCGGAACCTTGTACGTCACGTACATCGACGTGCGGCAGGTTACGAGCAGCCAGGTACAGGTTCTGATCAACAGCGTCGGAAACGATCAATACGTCGCTCAGACCCATGCCGTTCAGCTTGTTCAGCAGATCTTTGGTTTTCGGTGCTTCAACAGCGAAGTCCTGAACCACGACCAGACGGTCGCTACGCACCAGCTCAGCGAGGATGGAGCGCAGAGCTGCGCGATACATCTTCTTGTTGAGCTTTTGCGAGTGATCTTGAGGGCGAGCTGCGAAGGTTACACCACCGCCACGCCAGATCGGACCACGAGTGGTACCAGCACGAGCACGGCCAGTACCCTTCTGACGCCATGGGCGCTTACCGCCACCAGCCACGTCGGAACGGGTCTTCTGCTGCTTGGTGCCCTGACGGCCGCCGGCCATGTAGGCCACGACTGCTTGGTGAACCAGCGTCTCGTTGAATTCGCCACCGAAAGTCAGTTCGGAAACTTCGATCGCCTGAGCGTCATTTACATTAAGTTGCATGTCAGTTTCCCCTTAACCGCGAGCCTTGACAGCTGGACGTACAACCACGTCGCCGCCAGTAGCGCCAGGTACGGCACCCTTGATCAGCAGCAGGTTGCGTTCAGCGTCTACGCGAACTACTTCCAGGGACTGAACAGTCACGCGCTCGGCGCCCATGTGACCGGACATTTTCTTGCCCTTGAACACACGACCAGGAGTCTGGCACTGGCCGATGGAACCAGGAACACGGTGCGACACGGAGTTACCGTGGGTGTTGTCCTGACCACGGAAGTTCCAGCGCTTGATGGTACCGGCGAAGCCTTTACCTTTGGACTGACCAGTAACGTCAACCAGCTGGCCTGCAGTGAAGAGTTCAGCTTTGATCAGATCGCCAGCCTGGAAATCGCCTTCTTCAAGACGGAACTCCCAAACACCGCGACCAGCGGCAACGTTGGCCTTGGCGAAGTGGCCTGCCTGAGCGGCAGTCACACGCGAAGCACGACGCTCGCCGACAGTGACTTGCACTGCACGGTAGCCATCGGTTTCTTCAGTTTTGAACTGGGTGACGCGATTCGGCTCGATCTCAATGACCGTGACCGGAATGGAGACACCTTCTTCGGTGAAAATGCGGGTCATACCGCACTTGCGACCGATTACACCAATAGTCATGTTGTAAACCTCATGAGTGTACGGGGCTTTCACCCGCTATGGCCGCCCATTTCAGAGCGTTACACGACTAGACCGAAGTCTTAGCCGAGGCTGATCTGTACTTCCACACCTGCCGCCAGATCAAGCTTCATCAGCGCGTCAACGGTTTTATCCGTTGGCTGGACGATGTCCAGAACACGCTTATGAGTGCGAATCTCGTACTGGTCACGCGCGTCTTTGTTGACGTGCGGGGAAACCAGAACGGTGAAACGCTCTTTGCGGGTAGGCAGTGGAATTGGACCACGCACTTGTGCACCAGTACGTTTCGCGGTTTCCACGATTTCCTGGGTGGATTGGTCGATCAGGCGATGGTCGAAAGCCTTCAACCTGATACGGATTTGCTGATTTTGCATTGGATTTCAGACTCCAGGCTGTTCCCAACGGACGCACTACGCCCGCTAAAAGGAGGCGTGATTCTATAGACGCCCCCAATTAGTGTCAACCCAATAAAAAAAACCCCCGCTGAGCGGGGGTTTTTTTCAATCGGTCGAGTGATTACTCGATGATTTTGGCCACAACGCCGGCGCCGACGGTACGACCGCCTTCACGGATAGCGAAGCGCAGACCGTCTTCCATTGCGATGGTCTTGATCAGGGTAACAGTCATCTGAATGTTGTCACCTGGCATTACCATTTCAACGCCTTCCGGCAGTTCGCAGTTACCGGTCACGTCAGTGGTACGGAAGTAGAACTGTGGACGGTAGCCTTTGAAGAACGGAGTGTGACGACCGCCTTCTTCCTTCGACAGGACGTAGACTTCTGCGGTGAACTTGGTGTGCGGCTTGACCGAACCTGGCTTGACCAGAACCTG